>JARRNE010000065.1:0-13369 GCA_037385305.1 Chromatiaceae bacterium
TCGATGGCTTCCAGAACGAGCCGGCAGTAGCCGAGGCCCGCTCCACGCAACAACACGCCGACACCCGCGTGCGAGTGGTGGACGACCACGGCGCGCAGGCGGTGGGATCGGCCGTTCGCCCTGAGGTGCAAAGTGAGAAGGTTGTTTACCTGCAGATCGGCGGGACCGGTCTCCAAGAACATGCCGTCGAAGCTGACATCCCGGGTGCGGCAGCGTCCCAACCGCCGTCCCTTCGAGAAGATCTCAACGCCCAAGGCACCCTGGACGCGCGGGCTGTAGCGGTGCTCCATCATTTGGCTTGGTCTCCTCCCGGATCATTGTTCTTCCAGACGCGTATCGGCGTCCTCCCTCGGCTCTCCTTGGCGTACCGCTCCCCGGCTTGTAGCCTTTGCTACGCTCAGTACGTCATACTCGCAGCCGGGCTTTAAAGCTTCGATAGGGGATTCCCCGATATCCCCATCGGGGAGAACGCTAGGGAAATGGCTTGGTCCCGCGAACGGCCATAGCCGCCAGAAAACGGTATTGATCAGTGCTTCCCAAGCGGCGCATCCTGATCGTGGACGATCACCCCCTGGTACGGGCGGGACTCACGGCGCTGATCCAAGCAGAGCCGGATCTCGAGGTATGCGGCGAGACCGGGACCTTCGACGGGGCCCTGGAGCTCTTCCGTAAGCGCGCGCCGGACCTCGCCATCAACGACGGCATGCTGCACCTCTCGGCGCCACCGCGATCGGCGGGGCATCAGACGGCCATCGACTTCTTCCTGCGCTCCCTGGCGCATGCCTACGAAGAGCGGGCGGTCGGCATCATCCTCTCCGGGACCGGCTCCCACGGTACCCTCGGTCTGCAAGCCATCAAAGGCCACGGCGGGCTGGCGGTGGTGCAGGACCCGGCGAGTGCCGAGTACGACCAGATGGCCTGCAGCACCATCGCCGCCGGCCTCGGGTGCGCAGGCCCGGGGTCTGCAGGCCCCGGGTCAGGCCTTGCTTTTGGCGCCCGTTGCATGGTGATTCCCAGTGTGTGCGCGGGCAATCCGGCTGACGCGAGACAGAAGACGTGACCGACCCGCCCGTAGATTCGGTTGAACCGCTGCGTATAAACGCCGTTAGGCTCGCGCATGCCCCGGGCTAGATTTGCATCCGGCGTCTCGATCAACAGATGTGGTTGGTCATCAGGCAGTAGGCATGGATGAGCCAGTTGAACCGTGCCCACCCGTCCGCCAGCACGTCGCAAAAAACCTGTCGGTCGCCGTCGCCCCGGAAGATCGCTTCGCGCCCGTCGCCGCGTGAAGTGACGTGATTAAGCGCGCCGGCAAATTCGAATCGAAGGGGTCAGCTAAATGGTGACCCCCTCTGCGCGCCTGACCCCCTCTTCGCCCCCGCCAAACCACGGTCTCGCGTTGAGCACGACTACCGGCAACGCAAATCGATTGCCTCTCTCGGGAGATCGGCGTAACTTCGTTTTTGCGCATAAGCTAATATGGTGGTATTCGCGATGAGGCAGATTGTCAATGCATCTCTGGCACTAACCCTCCTCTTTGCCCTTGCTTCGACTGCCCTCCCCGGTTGGGATCCGAACAAAGCGGATGAGGCAACGGAGGCTGCGCAGGAGGCGATCAAGGCGTTCCAGGCGACCGATCCGGATCTCAAGATCTTCTTTGAGAAAGCTCGCGGCTATGCGGTCTTCCCGACTGTCGGCAAGGCAAGCATGGGAATGGGCGGCGCCTATGGAAAAGGCACTGTGTTCGAGCAGGGCAAAGAGATCGGCACGACGACCCTGAAGCAGGTCTCGATGGGTTTCGCGTTTGGTGGGGAAGCCTATCGGGAGATTATTTTCTTCCAGGACCAGAAGACGCTCGACGACTTCAAGAAGGGGAACTTCGAGTTGGGGGCGCAGGCATCGGCGGTCGCACTGAAGAAGGGGGCATCGAAGAATGTGGACTTCGAAAAAGGTGTCGCCGTGTTTACGCAAACCAAGGGCGGGATGATGTTCGATGTGAGCGTCAGCGGACAGAAATTCACGTTCGAGCCCAAGTAACGGACGGCTCTGCGGGTGGTCGGAATACTCTAAGCCAGGTGTGGGCTGGAATCCCCAAGACGGCGCCGCCTGCCCGCGTCGGTTTCGCCCTCTGTGTCGATTGGCCCCTGCGTGGGGCACGGGGGCGCTGAACAATCGCCCCCATGCGGTGGTCGGCTGCACCCCTGTCGGCCGCTACTGGGTCGCGGGAGAAGTCCCAAGCGTGAAGGTGCCGGCCGCCACCCCCGACAGGCTGATCCCCCCCTGGCCCACCTGGACACCCAGATCCGTGATCCGCACACCGGAGAGGTCAGGCGCCAAGGCGGGCGGGAGATCCTGCGCGAGCGTTGCTTCGATGGCAGCTCGTAGATTTTGAGTACGCGCGGCGAGCAAGTCGTTCGCCGCCCGCTCGATGCGGTCGCGGATTCGGTTGTAGAAGAGGTTGGCCATCAGGCCTTGGTCGGGGTCGTTGGCGTCGAAGGTAAAGTCCACCTGCTCCAGCTTAAGGGCCTGCGCAGCGGCGTCGAACCCGGGGCGAGCCATGATCTTTACCCGCCCGGCGAGGTCGCCGGCAAGGTCTGCGCTGAGCACGAGGTTCCGCCCGCGGGCGGCGAGGCTGAGGGCGGTTAGCCGTGCTCGGTGGCCCTGCACAGTGAGCTCCTCGCCTGCCACACGCTTGCTCAGCGCAGCCGAGAGGCCAGGGTAGTCGAGCTTCAGCCCCAGCGCGAAGCGCAGGCCGGGGGCGGTCGGGCGAAACGGCACCAGGGGCGGCAGCGGTGTTGGGGCGACAGCGGGCGATGCCCGATCCGCAGACAACGCGATGCGCAGCGCCAGCCACAAGACCGTCCGCACGCGGGAGCCGGAACCTCGCAGCGGAGCCAGCGCAAGCGCCAGGGGCTGGAGGTGCAACCACAGCCCGGGCGAGAGCTCTTTGGGTGTCTGCATGGCCTGCCAGGTCCGGGCCGCTTCGGCGCGCAGACGCTGCAGCCGAGGCGTCAGGGCCCGCATCTCCTCCGTCAGGCTCGCCTCCAACCGATCCTCGAACACCCGGCCCATGAGGGGCGAGACATCGATGTCCGCGACCGTGACCTCGCAACGATCCAGGAAGCGTGTCGGCAGCACCTGGAACCGAGGATGCAGGGACCAGGCGGGTGTCCACTCGAACCGGGCAAGGACCCCAATAAGAGCCTGGCGGGGCGGCTCCTTGACCCCACAGCCGGCGGAGAGCTTGATGCCCCCAAGCAGCCCTTTTCGCGCCTCGGCCTGGTAACGGACGTGGGCCTGCACCAGGAGCAGCTCGCCCTGCATCGCAAGCGCCAAGGGCCCGCGCCAAGCGCGGTAACGGGTCTGCACGCCGTGCCATTTCCGCCAGCCGGGCCAATGGCCGGCTTGGGCAGGGAGGGACGACTCAACAGCCGCGAATAATGGGGCGAGATCCAGCTCCACCGGCACCTGAATGGCTGACACCGGCGAAACGGCCCGTGTCTCGGCCCTGACGGATTCGGCCGCGGCCAACACCAGGCACGCTGCAATGCTACGCAACAGCCTAACGGTCATGGTGCCAGCGCCACCCCAGAGAACCAATATGGGACAAAGTCGGTCGCTGCCGCCATGACCGTTTCCCTCACCCCGTCCCTCTCCCAGGGGCGAGGGGATGTGGAGCGCGGATTCGCGCGACTTTCATAGTAAAGGCCAGGTATTGGCCTTGTTCGTTGGTGAATCCTCCGGCCATCTGCATCGCGTCGCATCTACGCTGTGATCAGGCGCCGGACCCTGTCCAAGGCGTTGACCTGCGGTGCCTCGGGCCTCCGCGAATAGACAGGGGGACGCGGCACCACGGCCTCGGGCGCCCGTCGACCGAATATAGCAGCCGTTCGCGTTGTCGTGTTCAGCGACAGGAGACCAACGACGAACGAAGGCGATGCGGCTTAAGCGCCGAACGCTGAACGCTCGCCTCCCCAAGCAGTGAAACGCCACCCCTGGGCCTCCCTGACCCCCCCAGCGTTCTAGTCGCGGCGCTGCTTGGGGATGGCCGGCAGTCGTCGGCTGAATGCCGACTGCAGACACGCCTATCGCCTTCGGCATGCCTGCCAGCCTTCCTCATAAGCCTGGCTGTGGCGACTCCTGTCGTAGGATCCTCCCTTGGCGTCGCTGCAGCCCCGATCCCACTCTCTTCCGACATTTCCGGACGATGGCCCTGGACCCCTCCCGTGATCGCCTCGACTCCTCGCGACCGCATCGTCAGCACGTCGTACCTGATGGCTGTCGCACTCCCGGGTTTGGTCGGTGCGACGCCCATGCCTGTAATAGACGATACAATTGTTGCGGAATCTGACCTGCCCAGAGCGGTGCGCATTCAGGTCCACTTCCGGCGACGCGTGACGCCTGCCCCCATATCCTGGTACGCCCCCAGAGGCAAACACGGCGCGGCAGCCCCGATCGACCCAGACGCCATGCCGATTGAAGCCCCAGGTAGCGCCTTGTCTGCAGGGGGTTCCGCTCAATTGCTTTACGAGGTTGACGCCGCCGGAGGTGTCCATGCGGCAATTGGTCCGATTGCCGCCTTTGGACTCGCAGGTGACCCGGTCCGCCAGCGCGATGGAGGAAAACAGCATGAGCGCGATCGCGAAAGGTGAGCGTATCGAGTGCATAAAAGTAGTCCTCAATATCGTGGCATCCGCTTAAGCCCCGATGCAACCGGAACAGGAAGCCGCCGATCGCAGGAAAGATGATGAGGCTTTGCAAGTCCGCGATGGTTTCTCCTTTTGGCGTAGACGCCCATGAGTTACTTAAGGCCGACCTTCTCGGCCGCCGATTTGGTGTTGATGCCGAGCAGTGAGTACAGCGGGCAGATCCCGGCAATGCCGGTCGCCACCAGGATCACGCCGACCCAGCCGATCGGGTGCTGGAGCGCAAAGAACACGTTGCCGATCAGCACCACCCCGAGAATGACGCGGATGATGCGGTCGGGCTTGCCGACATTGTTCTTGAACAGGTTCATGGGGTCTCTCCGGGTCGTTGTCGCAAATCAGGTCGGGCGTGGCGGCAAGGTCACTTCTGCAGCTTCTCGCCAGCCTGCTCCATCGCCTTGCCGGCCTCTTTCATCTTTTCGCCGGTGTAATCCTGAGCCTTCCCCAGCGCGCCCTGGGTCTCCTGGCCCGCCTCTTGGACGGCCTGGTCGATCTGCTTTCCGGCCTTCTCCCCCGGACCCGGCGCTGGCTGGTCCTGCTCCGAGCAGCCGATGGTCAGTGTCATCGCCAGAGCTGCCAATGCTGTTGTAAATGTCTTCATGCGTGCACCTCGTTGACTTGAGTCTCATTCGTCGTCGTCAATCGTTGCGGTCGACCAGCTGGGGGAAATCCCGAGACCAGCCAACGGCCTGTGCCGGGTCCCCTTAGCGAGGCCGATTACTTCGCCGTAGCACCGGCCGGAGCCGAGTCCTTGGCGACATCCCGTGGCACATCGGCGACGCGGTGTCCGCCGAACAGGATACTGCGGCGCCGACGATTGTTGAGGTGTCCATGGTTACCTCCGAAAGATTGGCGAGCCCCAGTCGGATGGATGACCGACTAGCGACCGATACGCGGAACGCATTAAGTGATACGGAGTTGACGCCTGTTCGACCACCTCAGGCCGGCGCGGGGCGGAGACTACGAGGGGACCAGGAGGCTGTCAAGACCAACTGACAGCGGAAAGCGTCGTACGCGACGGAGAAGTGAGGGAAGGGCCCTTTCTGGGTTGTTGGATGTCAGAACCCCCATGGGGTTGGTCGGGACCCTTTCCTTGTGGGTGCCCTGTGGCGGAGAGCGTTAGTGCGCCAGCGACTTCGACTCTGCCCTGAAGCAGTTGCGACTCACTGGGCGCCCTCCTCAACCGGCGTGCTATACGTCTCGATTGTCCCGCTTCGGGGGGGCCTCGCCGCGATCTCAGCGAGAGGGTGCGAGATCAGGGTAGCGGCGAGCGGCAATGAATAGGTAAGGGCGACGGCCCAGCATGCCCGCTGCAGCAAAGCGCAGGGCGAGGTATCGGGCGAGCCATAGGACGGCCGCCGCCGAGGCCTGTTGCCGTTTCTCGACGAACACCGATGCAAGGAATTCCGTACGCTGTTGGAGGAGGCTCGAACGTTAGCCGCCCAGGACGACCCAGCTGCTGGACGTCGCGCCAGGCCCGGCCCTCGGCGCGTTGGCATCCAGGTTGTCGAGAAATGAAATAGATGCAAGTGAACCTGGAATAACTCAGCCAGCCCGAGCAGTCTCAGGGCTCGACTGTAAGCAGCGGTTCAAAAACAACTTGGCCATATCTTCCTCGCCGGCCAACGGTAGGGCGCAATAGGCGATAGCCGTATTGCGCCGCATGTCTTCGGGGGCCCATTCGGCGCAATACGCTGCTCTATTGCGCCCTACACCGAATGAAGTGTTTCGGTAGTTTTTGCGTCGTTCCTTAGGCAGATGCCGCCCGCTCAACCAGTGGCCCGTCAGCGTGTCCTGCTAACATCGTCTCTGCGTGATTGTGCAACGGGTGCTGGCCGGCGACGGCCGCGGCAGCGACCCTCAGACTCCGACGGAGATGCTCGCCGATTTGTTGGACGTGTTTCCGACGCAGAGAAAAGGACGACAAATCACCTCGTCACTCCTTGCAGCGCGACGAAGTCGTGTTGTTCGAGTCCAACTCGCTCCGTGCCTGCGTCCCTCTTGCCAACGTCAGCTATTTGATTCCCGACCCATCAGTCGACGCCATCGCTTGATGGCCGCAGCTGTTTATTGTGTGGCAAAGGCCGCGTGTGACGCCGTCTACGGGCGGCGAGCCATCATGTCCTTCCCGGAGCCATCCTCGACGTAAAGGTGGACGTCGCGCTGCGGGTAGGGAATGCCGATCCCTTCGGCGTCGAAGTGCTTCTTGACCGCTTTGGTGATATCCCAGTAGACGTCCCAATAGTCCGCAGTCTTGGCCCAGGGGCGGCAGATGAAGTTCACCGAGGAATCCGCCAGGGCGTTCATGCGGATGGTCGGTGCAGGATCGTTCAGTGCCTTCGGGTGAGCGGCGACGATCTCCTCCAGGATCGCCTGGGCGCGGTCAACGTCGTCGCCGTAACCGATGCCGAACTCCATGTCTATACGCCGCATGTCAACGGCGGTCGCGTTGGTGATCACGTCGTGCCAGATCTTGTTGTTGGGCACCACCATGTCCTTGTTGTCGAAGGTCTTGATAGTGGTGGCCACAAGGTTCAAGGCAGTCACCTTGCCGGAGGCTCCGCCCGCGTCCACCACGTCACCCACATCAAAGGGGCGGAAGAAAAGGATCATAAGGCCGCTGGCAAGGTTGCCGAGCGAATCCTGCAGGGCGAAGGCGATGACAAAGCCGGTAGCACCGACGATGGCCAAGAGGGGGCCAATACTCACCTCGAGGGCAGCGATTGCCATGATGACGCCGATGGCCATGACGACCCAGCGCACGGTATTCACCAGGAAGTCTTCGAGCAACCGTGAGACATTGCCCACGGCACGTAAGGCGCGATGCATGGCACGGCTCAGAATCTTGGAGAGCAGCCAGGCGGCGAGCAGAATGCCGACGAAGGTCGCGATGTTTTTTGCCCAGCGAAGCCCGCCTTCGTCGGAGACGAGCCAACCCTTGATTGCAACCCAGGCGGAGGTGGTGTCTTGGATATCGACGCGGATGCCGCTGACGGAGCTGATATACAGCCGGTAGTCCTTGATCTTGGCGAGGGTGGCGGTATCGTCCTTATCGGTCTTGGACTCCAGCTCGTCGAGAACACTCTTCAAGTGATCGATGATCACCGTTCGCTCCTCACGCAGCTGGTTTAGCCTTTCCAAGAGCCGTACCTTCTCGTCCTTCTTGGCCTCTTTGGCCTCTTTGGCCTGCTCTGCTGCGCTTGCCGTCGCCCCGAGCATTTGGTCCTTTCGGGCGCTGTCAGCGACCTCCTGCACGGTGGCGCTGAGCTCCTGCCTCTTTTTCTGTGCTTCCTTGGCGGCCGCCTCCGTCTCCTGCACCTTCGCCGCATCACCCGACTCCTTGGCTGCTTTCGCCTTCTCCTTCACCGCATGAAGCTGCTCCTCGGCCTCTTCCGCCTTCTGCTGGATGTCCTCCGCGGCCTTGATCTCCCGGTTCTGGCGCATTACTGCGATCTCGGCCCGGGCGATCTCCTCGGCCTTCGCCTCGAGCAGCGCCTGCCAAGCATTCGCCTCCACGAGGAGCTGCTCTCTGGTGAGCGGCTTGAGCAGTAAGGCGAGCTCGTCGACTGGAATGTCGGGGTCGACCGTCGTAACGGCTTGCCGGTGCTTCACCACTGGGACTTCGGCGGCAATGGACACAGAGACAGCACCGGCGAGAAACGCCCAAAAGCACCCCGCCAGCGTGATCCTGCCACGCTGTCGCATCTATCGTTTCCTCCTCAGGTCAATGCAAGCGTCGCGGCGGATGGCTCGGAAAAGACCGGCAACTGCCAACGTCGGTCAGCAATCGGTTCATATCCCTGCCTCCGGGTGAGCCGGAATCGCGCCGTTCGCGGAATCGGCCCCACGTCCATCGTTCGGCACCATGGTACCTGATCCCCCCGGTTGCGAATGGGTCCAAACGGCGACCCCAGAAGTCGCCGGGGTGCTTGTCGCTATCAGCCCCGGTCGGCAGCGCCTTCTGCATCCTCCATTCGGCTCAGCTTTTGCTCCAGCAGCCGGATGTGCAGCCGCAGGTTGTAGAGCTGATCCGTGTAAGACAACGGGATATCCACCTGCGTCACCTCGGACTCGATCTCGGACAGTCGCTGCCGTAGAGCCGTGACATTGATCGGCGTGCTGATCCCGGTCTCGAGCTCAAGATCGATCCGTCGCAGGGCGACATACCAACGCAGGATGCGCTGCCGGACGCGCCAGCGATAGACGGGGGGCAGCATCTTGCTCAACGGCAGCAGCAGGGCCAAGAGCGGGAGCAGCATGACCTTCGTGCGGTCGATCCAGGTCGCGGCCCAGAACGGCAGGTAGCGCTGGAGGAAGGGTGGGCCGTTCTTGTAGTGGCGCAGCGCGTCCGGTTGGAGCGCGAAGTCGCTGTGGCGCGGGGACGGGAAGGTGCCCGGAGGCGCGAGCAGGTCTCCGCCGCCGTGAACCTCGTTGGCGGCGGTGATCAACAGGTCGACTAAAGCAGGATGGATGTCCTCCCTCGCTACCAGGTTGGCAGTGACCGCGATCAGGTGCAAGTCCTCGTTCGGGATGTCCTGGCGCAGGTCCAGGGTGCCGGCCGGCAGGTCCAGCGCCGTGAGTGAACGGTCGATCCGCGCGTACGCGGGTGCCCTGGGGAGGTCCTGGATACGGATCGTTTCCTCGCGCAGCAGGCCACGCAGCAGGTCCGAGTCCGGCGCGGCCACCGCGAAGACCAGATCGAGCTCGGCGTCTGCGAGGCGCCCGATCGCCGTCTGCAGGTCTCCTTCCTCGATCTCGGCCTGATCCGGGCCGATGCCGTTGGCGGAGAGCAGCCGGTGGGCAAGGAAGGCGGTGCCGCTCGAGGGGGGGCCGATGCCGATGCGCAGCCCTTGGATCCGGTTCAGCTGCCTGGACGCACCGCCGTCGTGTCCGAGCAGCCAGAGCGGCTCGTAGAACAGGCTGCCGAGTCCGGCCAACCCCTTCTTCTGCGCCGTCGTGGCCACGCCGCCCTGGATCAGCGCCAGCGCCACGCCGGCGTCGGCGTCCTTGAGCAGAGACAGGTTTTCCAGGCTGCCAGCGGTCTCCTCGACCTCGAGCGCGATCCCGTAGCGGGCGAGTATCTCGGCGTAGCGCTCCGCGTAGCCGTGGTAGGCCCCGGATGCCGGGCCGGCGGCGATGCGCACGGTACGTGGCGGTGCCGGTTGAACGAATTGGAACGCCAGGATCAGGCCGGCGATGAAGATCAGGCTTCCGCCGCCAAAAATCGCTGCGGTCTCGAGCCGCCCTTTGCGGCGTTGGCGTTGTGGATTGTTGGGCATGAAGGTTACTGCAGTGCTGGTTGCCCACTCGGTGCCGGGCAGTGTGGATCCTGCCGCGGCTGGACGCCAGCCACGAGAACGTAGACGGAGAAGGCGATCCAGATCTGGCTCCTGACCGTGTAACGGTTGCCGCCGTGAAAGGGCGGGTAGTGGGCCACCCCCAGGCGCAACCCCAACCGGCGGCTGAGCGCCACCAGATCCTCCTTAGAAGCGCGGCAAACGGGCGGCATTGGCGCCCCCGCAATCGAAGCTCAAGACGATTTCCTCCGTGTGCGGGTGAACCGTCCTTCAGCCGTTCTTTGATCGTTTCTTAAGGCAGGATGTCGATGGCGGTACCATCCCGCGTGTAGCGCCAGATCTCGTCGATTGCCATGTCCGAAACGGCGATACAGCCCTGGGTCCAGTCCTCGTGGCTGACGAGCTGTTGCAATGCGGGATCACCGCCGCCAGTCGGCTGGCCGTGAACCATAACCATCCCGCCAGGGTCTCTCCCCGCGAGTCTCGCCCGCATCCGATCCGCAGCGTTCGGGTACGAGATGTGGAGCGCCTTCCAGAATTTGCTGTTCGACTTGCGCCAATCCAGTACGTAGCGGCCCTCAGGGGTACGGCCGTCTCCCCTGTACTGCTTACGGCCGTCCGGATGGGGGCCGAGCGATATCCGGTAGCTCCGGAAAGGCGTCTGGCCTTTCATCAGATAGAGCCGGCGGTCGGCCTTCTTCACAACCACCTTATCGGCAAACAGAGAGTCGTATTCATGCTGCTCGGACTGCGTGAGCTGGGAGGGTGCCTTGTCCTTGGCCATTTCGGCGGGCAGCATCGACATGGCACGGGCCTGAACGCCCGCGAGCAGCAACAGGAGACCCGAGGCAAATGCGATGCTCGCGCGCATGAAGCCTTCAACCTCTTCTAGCCATAGCCCTTTGGGGATTTTAACGAGGGCCAGGCCCGAAACGCCAGTATTGCGGAGGCGCCTCTGGCTAAATTTTTTTGATCTCCGTCAAAGAGAAGGGAAGGAAAGATGAGGTTCCGCGTGACCTGATGGATGCCCCGCCCGACGACCAACCCGGAGCGGTATTCCCTTTCTTGCTGGGACCCGCAGCACCCGTACTCAGGACAAATCGAGGGCGAACCGTTTCAGATCCGGCATCTCGACGACATCCAACGCCCGCTCGTGGGTCGCCCGCAAGACGACGCGCGGAGCGCAACCGGCATCCAGTGCCTCTTTCCACCTTGCGGCGCAAAGGCACCAGCGGTCGCCGGGCCTGAGCCCGGGAAAATCAAACTCGGGGACCGGGGTGACCAGATCATTCCCCTGCTGCCTGTTGAGCTCCAGAAACTCCGCCGTGATCTGTGCACAGACGGTATGTGACCCGACGTCCTGGTCGCCGGTCTCGCAGGCGCCCGTGCGCGTGAATCCCGTCCTCGGGGCCAAGGAGCATACCTCCAGGGCCTCCCCCAGCACGTTCTTCGCTTCACTCATCGTGAGCTGAACAAACGGCGACGAGCCGCAGCTCCGCGTCCTCACATGAGGCCTAACTGCAGACGTGCCTCCTCGGTCATGTTCTCCTGGGTCCAAGGGGGGTCCCAAACGAGCTCCACGTGCACGTCCCCGACCCCTTCCACCTTCTTCTGCACCGCTTCCTGCACCATGACCGGCATCATTCCGGCCACCGGGCAGGCGGGGGCAGTCAGGGTCATATCGATCGCGACCTTGCCGTCGTCCCCGATATCGATCCGATAGATGAGCCCGAGGTCATAGATGTTGACCGGGATCTCGGGATCGTAGACGGACCGGAGCGCCTCGATGATCGGCTCACGCAGCTCCTCGGCATCCACCCGCTCGACCACCGGGTGCATCCCGTGCTCCGCCTCGTGCCCGGACGCGACTGCATCCTCATGTCGACCGAATCCGGCAAATCGTGCGAGTCTGTTCATGCTCGATCTCTCACTGCGTTCATTGACAGCGCCGACCAGACCTTACCTGAATCCCTCGGCGCACCGCCTGTTCCTGCCCCGGGCAATGTGGCATTGTGGGGCCTTACCCTACGCTGATCCGGTGCCTCGCTTCATCACTCCAATGGAGCCTTCTCCAACCTCTCGCCGACCAAGCCGCTGACGTAACCCTGGAGTGCATCGGTCCCAATCGCCTGGATGATCTCCTCCGCGAAGCCCATGCACAGCATTCGCCTGGCCAAAGGTGCCCGAATGCCGCGGGTGCGGAGATAAAAGAGCGCGTCTGCGTCGATCTGTCCGACGGTCGTGCCGTGACTGCATTTCACGTCGTCCGCGTGGATCTCCAGCTGCGGCTTTGCATCGACCTCTGCGTTTCGGGACAAGACCAGATTCTTGTTCGACAGGTGGGCATCGGTCTTTTGGGCATCGGGTGCCACGAACACCCGGCCGTCGAACACGGCCCGCCCTTTGCCGTAAAGGACCCCCTTGAAGCTCTCCCGGCTGGCGCATCCCGGCACCCCGTGCTCCACGTCGAGATGGAAATCGGTCACCTGTTTGTCGCCCGCGAGATACAACCCCTTCAGATCGCATTCCGCGGCCCGGTCGGTGAAACGCACGACGAGATCCGTCCGGGCCCAAGCCGCGCCGAGGGCCACGTTCACGCTCTCGTACCGGCTCGCCCTCCCCTGACTCAAATAGAGGCCGGTCAGGTGAAAGGCGTTGAAGCTCTCTTGCTGAATGCGGTCATGCTTGAGAACCGAGTCAGAACCCAGGCTGATCTCCAGCACGGAATTGGTGCAGTAGAGGGAATCTCCGAGGCTGACATAGCGCTCGATGAGGACCGCCTGCGCGCCGTCCTCCAGGACGAGCAGGTGGCGCGGCTGGGCGACCCGCGGCTCATCCATTCCAACCGAGAGATGGATGAGCTCGATGGGTTGCTCGACAACCGTACCCGGTGGGACCAGCAGGACGAACCCGTCGTCCATTCCCGCCGTGTTGAGGGCGGTGAAGAGGTGGACACCCCCGCCCGCGATCGCCGTCAGCCGACCTTCCACCGCGTCGGGATCCGCCTCCAGGATCTCCCGCAGGCTGCCCGCGCGCACGCCTGCCGGCAGTCCGTCCAGATTGCACAGGGCGGGGACGACGCGCCCATTGACCAGAACGACGCGGTAGGCATCCAGGTCCGGGACCAGAAGATCTTCCAGGTCGGCCGCCTCTACGCCGGTCACCTGCTCCGCATAGCGGGAGAACGGCTGGTCTACGAGGGACCGGATCGAGGTGTAGCGCCAGCCCTCGGACTTGTTGTCCGGAATGCCGTCCGCTCGCAGACGCTCCAAGGCCCCTGCCCGTTGCGCCGCGAGCCAGGGGACGCTGGAGCCTGGCAGGGGCTGTCCGGCCCCCTGCAGCCAGCCTTCCGGGTTCCCGGGGGTC
>JARRNE010000066.1:0-10113 GCA_037385305.1 Chromatiaceae bacterium
GTCCAGTAGTAATCCGGATTGCAGGTAATGGTCTTGAGCGCATCGATGACGTCATTACGACCCATGTGACGCAGGCCGTGCAGCAGGGTGCCCGAATACTCCAGCATGACCCGGGGTGACTTGCCCTCCCCCACCAGCTGGGGGATGAACTCCCCCATGCGTTTGTAGCACCAGGCGAAGACCGGGGCATTGTGGTTATCGCCGATGTCCTGATGCTCCATCATGTACTGGAGGTTGCTGATAATGGCCGCCGTCCTGAGGTCATCCCCGCCCGCTGGGATCAGGGGCTGGTGCATATGCAGCGCGATTGCGGTCGCGGCACGGATGGAGCCGAAATCGATGCCCCCGCGGCCCTGGAACAGCGGCTTCTCGGCCCCCGCAGACATTGCCGCTTGAACGGCGTCTTCAGAGCCGGAGATATTGGGCAGGCCTTCAATGTATTCAGGTAGCTGGGTCACGATAGGAATCCTTCTGTTGGACTACGGAAGCACCGACTGCCTTCGTCCTGAAGTGTCGGCGCACGGCACCCGAAAGTCACGATCACCGGATGCCGTCGTTCTGGGCGCCACGAAGGCGCAGAAGACCGCGGGGCATCCCGCCCCGCCGGGAATGACGGTTAGGATAGCGTCTGTTCCGTAGGCGTTGCGCCGTGGGACCATGCTCGCAGCGGTAACCAAGGTGGCTCGGCGGAGCATCCGGGGACGATGCGCCCGCCGTTCGCCGGGCCGTTCTAGCCCCCCTCCGAAAGGGTCAGGCGGCTGCGGGCGCGCTCCAGTGCCGCCCTCGCAATTGCCATGTCGGCCTCGGCGCGGGGCACCCAGGCCTCGCCCCAATAGTAGTTGCAGCTGGTCTCCGCCCGCAGGAGATGCCAGAGGGCCTCTTCGAAGTCCCGCCCGATGTCCACGTCCGAAAGGGCCTGGCCCCCGGCGTGTGCCCGGGTCTCGTGAATCTCGTCGCTCAGCTGCTGCAGGGCCTCGAGCCCCTGCCTCTGGATCTCGGAGCCCGTCCACTGCACGAAGCCCAGGCCGTTGTGCCATCCGGTGTTCCAGGCACCCGTGCGCACGCGGACCTCACCATGGGGCCCGTGCAGATTCACGTAATCACTGATAAAGGACGGCGCCACACCCGCGTCGCCGCCTCGCACGCGCTCCAACAACGGGCGATAGAAGGCACTCCAAAAGTTTGCCCCCTCCGTGACGTTGCGGAACCAACCGCCATTCTCCCCGTCGGTGCAGGTGGTCACCAAAGGGGCAAAGTCGCACCACTTGGTGCGCTCGGCCACCTCGCCCACAAACCAATCGACCTCCATCCCTGCCTCCTGCGCGTTGGAGAGGTCCCGATCCCGCACGACCACAATGATCTCATCGTCCCCGTACCGTGCGATATGTGGCCGGTAGCGAAGCTCCTGCCAGCTCATGGGGGTGACAGGCTCCACGTGCTCACTGTCGACCAGCACGTAACGGTAGCCAAACCGCCGCAATAGGGGGATCAACTCCATGGCGAACCCCATCTCGGGCGGCCAGAAGCCGTCGAACCGGGAGCGCCAGAACAGGTGGCGGGCGATCCCCAACCAACGCTCCAGGTGCTCCGGCCGGTCCGCCTCGGGGATGAGGGGGAGTACGGGGTGATAATAGCCGGTACCGACGATCTCGAAGAGGTCCCGATTCTGGAAATGCCACAGCAAAGAGCCACAGTCCACAATACCGTAGACGCGTTGCTGAAACTCCAGGTCCGACAAGACCTCCAGGAGGGTGCCAGAGAGGGAGAGATGCACGCGGGCAACGTCCTCGTACCCCCAGAGGCTGCGCGATATGCGATCCAGCGCGAAGAGGATATCCTCGGCTTCCCACGTGCTGTGCTCCAGCAGCTCCTGAAGGTTTCCCGCCGGCTGATGGAGATTTAGAACAAGGGCATGATGAACAATCATCCCGGAGCCTACGCAATTCGCCAAAGAACCGTTTCACAGCCGCGACCGCAAGGTCTCGGGATACCTGGTCGATCGGCTTCCTGACCGCCACTGGACCGGCACCCGACCACAGACCACCCGCTGACCGGCACAGGAGCGGGCGTATTTTACCTGCCACTCATCGATTGTCTCTATCCGCGCCCGACCCGCTCTGCGGGAAAGTCGGCACCGCAGTTTCTCTCGAGGACGTCGGCCCAAGCCCCGAATGGTCGCCCTACCTTGATCACGGGCGCGGCCGTCAGCACTATCAGGTACAGTCAAACGGACTGCATGCCTAGCCCGATGCCTTTCGTCATTGTGGACCCAGAGTCTAAATCCCTCGGCGAGCGCTTCGCCGTCGTCAAGACCCCCCGTAAGAGCCGCGCGCGATACCCGGAAGCTTGCGTCACGGGGCTAGTGACCATTACGATGAAAGTCGCCCGTAGCGCGCTCCCTGTCACCCTCGCCCACTGGGAGAGGGCCGGGGTGAGGGAAACGGTCATGGCCGCAGCGACTTACATTCTCTGGGGTGGCGCTGACGCCATGGCCGTTAGCTTGACACCGCGCGCCAGCTCCAGCCTCCCTGCATGAGGGCGTCGCAAAGACCCCGTTGGCGTGTGCGACGCAGGGCCGGAGGATTACGATGTCCCGCCCCGCCACCTTCACAGCAGGCAGCCACGGAGCGCGGAAAAAATTATGACGGTGGTGGCAGTTTCTTGGACCCAAAGAAACGCTATTATGTGGCCACAATTGACCATCCAGGCTATGCGGACTCCTCGGCCTGGATTAGGAAGAGCGATTGACAGGGCCGCAATGGGGATCGTGACCACGGCTGGTTGTCCCGTCCGACGACATCACTGGCCGCAAGGCCCGTTTGCTCGGTGGCCGTTCGCATCGTTGGGCTCGCGGTCTCCAAGCTTGACCCCGGAGGGAAGCACTGACTTGTTCGCAAGCTGGCCAAGCGTAGGCAACAAGACCGGGGCGCTGCAAGGCATCAGGCGCGGGAAAGCGGGATTGATCAGTGCTTCCCGAGACGATGGAATGTGGATCTCCAACCAGCGAGGCGAGTGAGTGACGATGGCTGACGAACAGAAGACGATCGTGACCAAGAAGGCATCGGTAAGGCCGGCAGGGACCAAGAAAGCGGCGGTGAAGAAGGCCCCGGCCAAGGACGCCGCACCGAAGAGCGCCGTAGCCCGAGCGGCCGCAACGGCGGAAGCACCGCGGACAACAAAAAAGGCGGTAGCGAAGAAGGCAGCGCTGGCCCCCGCCGCTCCTCCGGCGACGAAGCCTGCGCCCCCTGCCTCCAAGACTGGAGCAGCGTCAAGATCAGCCTCACCGGGAAAACAAAGGACGACCACAACAATGGTCGTGACCGGCGAGGAACGCGACGCCATGATCCGAGAAAGGGCTTACTACAAGGCCGAGAAGCGCAACTTCGACCCTGCCTTCGACGCCGAAAATTGGGCGCAAGCGGAGCGTGAGGTGGACGAACTGCTCTCGAGGCGCTGAATTTCAGGCTTAAGGACGCACTGATTTATTCCGAGATTACCGTACAAGGTCGCACGCAGCGCGCTCCAAATCGCCTCCCCCCGGGTGCGGGCCGGGGTGAGGGAAACGGTCATGGCGGCAGTGCCTTACATTATCCTGGGTGGCGCTGACGCCATGGCCGTTGGTCGAAGGCAAGCGATGAAATCAAGGCATTGCAGGGCCTTGGGCGCTGGGGCGGTGCTTCCTTAAGTCCCCGCGGCGACCATCAGAACACGGAGAACAGAACCGCCCAACGCCGCTCCAGAATCCGGATGCGCTCCTGCTTCGTCGCTGCCAGATGGGCGAGCATCGCTTTCACAGGCCCATCCGGAGTGAGGTCAAAGAGGTAGCCATAGTGCTCGAGCGCGGTGTGCTCCACTCCCATGGCATATTCAAGGACATCGTCGTCCAGCGCATTGTCGGGCAGGGCCGGCAGCCCGTCAGGCTCTGCGAGCTCGGAGCAGCCTGGTGATCTCTTCGGGCACGCATGGTCGTCACCCTGGTTGGACCGGGGGAGGGCGCGCAGGTGGCGAAGCTGCGCATCGGCCTCCCATGCGAGCTGTCGCACCAGGGGACGCACTTCCTCACACACCCGGAGCGAAAGCTCCCCGTACGCAGCTTGGACTGATTGCTCGAATCGCATCGCCGTTTCCAGAACCGCCGCAACAGATCTGCTGTAGCGCAAGGGTTTCGCCGACCGCGTCAGAAAGTCGTAATGTGGAGGAAACATAGCACTTGCGGCAAGCCGTGCTGAGGGTTAGGGGGCAGGTGCGCTAGGGAAGCACCGATCGATATAAAAGGCTCGCCGAGCAAAGTCAATGGACCCAACGCGTAACAAGGCCGCCCGCCGGGAAAGCACGATTGATTGGTGCCTCCTTAGTCGTGCCCGTACAGCGGAGTATAGACGCTCCCCGCGCGGAAAGTGTCCGGGCCTGACGGAGCGCCAGCCGGCTAGGGGGCAAACGGTCGCCGCGGGGCCTGCGCCCCCTTCTCGCAGAGCGATTAGCGTCGTGGCTCAGCTGAAAACTAAGACGGGGTCGGGTACGGGTCGGCGGGACCCTCGGCGCCAGGCAGCGCGCCGTGGAGCCTGCATGGAACGCGTTTAGGGCGTGTCTCGACGGCCCGTACCCGACCCCTTGCGCACAGCTGAGGGATAGCGCTAATCGCCTCTCGCAGAGGGTGCCGCAAAAGCTCACCCGTGGGCTTGGTTACGAGAGCCCGGGACTGGATGAATTCGCAATTATCGTCTATACGACACACGCATAAGGTTTGGTTTGTTTGGTCTCGTCGCGGCGGATCGGGCCATGGTCCGGCGTCGGGGCCTTCGCCGAGGTGTTTGCACCCGACCCATTGTCCCCACTATGACCGACCAGCAAGAAACCCGCCTGCAGCCTTTCCTCCCTGATATCACCGTCGCGGAAGTCATCGAGACGGCGATGCAATTCGAGCTCAACGCCTTTCGGCTCTATCGGGGCCTTGCGGACCGCCTGAGACCGGAGCTACGCCCCCTCTTGGAGGAGCTGGCGGCGGAAGAGCTGGAACATCACCGGTTGCTGAGGACGTTGGCGGAAGATCCGGAATCGGCGGCTGGACTGACAGAGCTGATTCGGAAACCCACCACCGCCGGCCAATTCGGCGCCTTCGTCAATCTGGCCCATCTGCCAACGGATCCCCTCGATGACGACGTCCTGGCCTATGCCCAGGATCGTGAGCGTATCGCCTGTGAGCACTACGGACACCTCGCCGAAGCGGCGCCAGAAGGAGCCGTGCGTAAGCTGTTCCGGTTTTTGAGCGCCGAAGAGCAGAAGCACGAGGAGAAATTGACCACCCGTTGGGCGAGAATGTTCTCCGTCTTCTGAGCGACGGCGTCCTGCGACCCAAACAGGGGCAGACTGTGACCATTTCCCGGTCGCCGCCCACGAATCTGGGTATGCTAGTGGGACAGTGTCCAAGCCGAAACCGAGCGGCGTACAGCCGGCGACATGAGGGTATTGGGGCACCGTTCCAGGGCAAAGCAGCACTGATCGGCGCTGGCATGGACCTTCTTGGCGCATCCCCCTGATGGGCGGCTTCGCGCCCATGGGGTATGCAAGTACGGGCCGGCGCGCAAGGAGGCAGCGATCTTGCGCCGGGCGGGGAACAAGACATAGCGGCAACAACCGATGCTGGGCAGGCGCAACTCCCTCATGATCTTCATTCGGGGTCTTCCTGTGGCCCTCACGAAAAAGGAGCTGAAGGCGTTCGTGCTCGCGGGGGTGCAGGCCGCTCCTGCACGGTCTGCCGCCATCAAAGGGACCGTCACGAGCTGCACAATCTTGAGGATGACCGATCCGAAAAGCGGAGCCGAGGAATATCACGGCCTGGTGGAGATACAGCCCGCCAAGGCCGCAATCCATGCGATCTCCCAGCTCAATGGACGAGAGCTCAGAGGACGGAAGCTCGAGGTTCGCCGCTACCATCCCCGCTCGGCGCTGCGCGGCCGAACGCTCCAAAGCGTGACTGCCAACCCGCCAGAGGCCGGAGAGGATGGAGCGACCGACCGGCGGCGCCACCTGAAGATTGACCTGGTGAGCACCTGACCGCTGGAGAACGCCCTGCTCATCTCACCTCCGGCTGAGCCGTCCCCGGATCGCTCAACAGCCGGCAAAGAAAGGCGTACGCCTCGGCGTAGATCCCGGGAGTACTCTCCTCCCGGGGACCGGCAACATTGAGGGTCCGGATATCTCCTGCCGCCAGCCACTGCCGGGCCCTGGCGAGGTCAGGGGCGTTCGCGAGATCCAAAGTCAGCAACGGCCTTCCGTATCGGCTGGCCGTCTCGGCCGTCAAACGGGTGCCCCCGCGCATGGGACCGCGATGGATGATCAGGGTTGCATCCGAATCCCGGACATTCCAGTGCGTGCGCTGCCGATAGGCGGGCGATGGGGTTTCGACCAGCGGGTAGCGGTCGGGAATTCGGCCGTCCTCGGATCGCCGCCCCCGCGGGCACCAACCGCCGATATCGACGCTCAGGAAAAGCGCCGCATCCAATGCGGCGCGGTCGACGCCGGTCTGACCTCCGCTGACGATCTTGGCCAGACGCCGGTCAGCGCCATCCCGGTGGTGACTGCGGTTGCGCCGGAGCGCATCAACCAGCTCCCGATCGCGTCGGGCGAAGTATCTATCCTCGTCCGCCTGCCCCTTCAACCGCAGTTTCTCAGTAAAGCCGCACATCCTGGATTATGATAATTGGCGAGGCGATTAGCGTCGTGGCTCAGCCGAAAACTACAACGGGGGTCGGGTGCGGGTTGGCGGGACCCTCGGCGCCACGGAGCCTGCATGGAACGCATTTACGGCGTGTCTCGACGGCCCGTACCCGACCCCTTGCGCACAGCTGAGGGATAGCGCTAATCGCCCTGCACGATACCAGAACAGCCGGAGCTCCAATGAGCCAGACGCAATCCCATGCCCTTGCCAACCTTCCAGATAGCGAAGACGCTGCACCGGCTTACGCGGTGCACGCCAAGCCTGCGGTACCCGCAGCGACAGGGCTCGATCTGGATGACCCGTCACTCTACCTCACTCGGGAGCTGACGTGGATTTCCTTTAACCGCCGGGTACTGAACGAAGCCGCGGATCCGCGCACCCCGCTGCTCGAGCGCGTGAAGTTCATCGCCATCGTCGCAAACAACCTGGACGAATTTTTCATGAAGCGCATCGGCGGACTCAAACAGCAGATCGCCGCCGGTGTGCACACGCGGACGGTCGACGGACGAACCCCGTCCGAGCAGGTGCGGGACTGCCATGCAGTGATCCGGGAGATTCAACACGGTCAGAAACGCATCGTCGACGAGCTGATTGCCCTGCTAAAGGTGCACGATATCCGGTTGGTGCAAGTTCGTGATCTGCCCGCAGAGGCGCGCGCCCGCCTGCGGGAGCAGTTCCGCACCAACATCTTTCCCATGCTCACCCCCCTCGCCATGGACCCGGCGCACCCATTCCCATTCATCTCAAACCTGGCGTTGAATCTGCTCGTCACGCTGCGGTTCCCCGGCGGAGCCGAGACCCACATGGCCAGGGTGAAGGTGCCGGTGAGCAAGGACGTATCCAAGCGCCTCATCCGGGTGGATGGAGTGAACACCTTCGTCACGCTGGACGATCTGATCGCGAACAACCTGGACATGCTTTTCCCGGGGATGGAGATCGCGACCTGCGAGATCTTCCGGGTCACTCGCAATGCGATCGTGGAGCCTGCCGAGGAGGCCGCGAACGACCTGCTGGAGCTGATCGAGACGGAGCTTCGCGAGCGCCACTTCGCCCCCATCGTGCGCCTCGAAGTCCAGAAGGGGATGGACCCGGTGCACCGCGGCATGCTGGCCGCCGAGCTGGGCCTCAACGAGGAAGAGGAGGTGTTCGAGATCGACGGGATGATGGGTCTGCGGGATCTCTTCGAGCTGGCGGCCCTGGACCAGCCGGGCCTGCATGACCCTCCGCACCGTCCGGGTGATCATCCCCTCCTCGGCAACGACCGCCGCAACATCTTCTACATCATCCGGGAGAACGGACCGCTGCTCCTGCAGCACCCCTACGAGTCCTTCGCCAACTCCGTGGTGCGATTCCTGCGCACCGCCGCCGAAGACCCAAAGGTCCTCGCCATCAAGATGACCCTCTACCGCACCTCGGGCGAGGGGGCGATCATCGATTCCCTCATCCAGGCCTCCCGCAACGGGAAGCAGGTGGCAGTGATGGTGGAGCTGAAGGCGCGCTTTGACGAGGCGGCGAACATCCGCTGGGCCAGGCGGCTCGAGGCCGAGGGCATACACGTCACGTATGGCGTCCTGGGACTCAAGACCCACAGCAAGCTTCTGTTTGTGGTGCGCAGGGACTATTCCCAGCTGCGCCGCTACTATCACATCGGCACCGGCAATTACCATTCCGGCACCTCGAAGCTCTACACGGACCTTGGCATGCTCGGTTGCGACGAGCACATCGGCCAGGACATCACGGAGCTGTTCAACTACCTCACCGGCTACTCTCCGCCGCCGAGCTACCGCAAGATCTTGGCGGCCCCTTACAACCTGAAACGCGGCATCCTTGACAAGATCAACCGGGAGATCCGCCACCAGGAAGAAGGTGCCGGAGGCGCGATCCAGCTGAAGATAAACGCGCTGGAGGACGTCGACATCACCCGCGCCCTTTATCGGGCAAGCCGCACGGGCGTCAAGGTCGATCTGATCGTTCGCGATACCTGCCGATTCCGGCCGGGCGTACCGGGCGTCTCCGAGAGCGCCCGCGTGGTGAGCATTGTCGGGCGGTTTCTCGAGCACTCCCGCATCCTCTATTTCCGCAACGGCGGCGACGAGGAGTACTACATCGGCTCCGCCGATATGATGAGGCGCAATTTGGAGAGCCGGGTCGAGGTCCACGTCCCCGTCGAAGATCCGGAGCTTCGCCAGGAGCTGCGACTGATCCTGGACGTGCAGCTGGCGGACCAACGTTCTGCTTGGGATATGCTGCCGGATGGGACCTATGTCCAGCGCGAGCCGCCGGACGACTCGGCGAAGGGGACACAAGAGACACTGATCGCAGTCGCCGAACGCCGGATGGCCGCGGCGTCGAAGCACCGGGAGAAAAAGGTGCGCTCCCGGCTGGTCAACCACTTCGAGCGCCGCCTCCGCAGCAAGGACCACGACTGATTCCCGCGTATCGGAGGGAGTCGGGACCAGCCATACACGACCCCGGCGTCTCCCCACCCACTCTCGGCGCAAATGGACGACCCCATCCGGCCAGAGGTCGAGGTGGTAGTGGAACCCGGTCCGCGGCTATGGGACCATCGTAGCTCCCGAGCCACCTTCTCCGGAGCGGAGTTTGAGGTCACCAAACAGGCTGCCTGTTGCGCTGATCCAGCAGCCAGACCTGGGCGGCGTCGAGGCGAATCTCGCGGCCTGCGAGCACGAAATTCGGGAAGCAGCCGCGCAGGGCTGCCGCCTGGTGCTGCTGCAGGAGCTGCATAATGGGACCTATTTTTGTCAGACTGAAGACAGCGCCCTGTTTGATCTGGCGGAGCCCGTCCCCGGGCCAACGACCGGCCGGCTCGGTACCCTGGCGGCCGGACTCCGGGTTGTCATCGTCGGCTCTGTGTTCGAGCGCCGCGCACCGGGACTCTACCACAATACGGCAGTGACTCTGGACGCGGATGGACGCCTCTCCGGCATCTACCGAAAGATGCATATCCCGGACGACCCGGGATACTACGAGAAGTTTTACTTCGCCCCCGGCGACCTGGGCTTTGCTCCCGTTGACACGGCGGTTGGCCGTCTCGGTGTCCTGGTGTGTTGGGATCAGTGGTTTCCAGAGGCGGCCCGGCTGATGGCGCTCGCCGGCGCCGACCTCCTGCTGTACCCCACCGCCATCGGCTGGAATCCGGCGGATGAGGCGGCCGAGCGGGGGCGCCAGCGCGACGCCTGGCAGACCGTGCAGCGAGGTCATGCCGTGGCCAACGGACTGCCCATCCTTACCTGCAACCGGGTCGGTTTTGAGCCCGACCCCACCGGCGCGACAGCCGGAGCCCGATTTTGGGGCACCTCCTTTGTCTGCGGGCCGCAAGGCGAGATCCTTGCAGAAGCACCAACTGACCGCCCGGCGCTGCTGGTGGCGGAGGT
>JARRNE010000067.1:0-7840 GCA_037385305.1 Chromatiaceae bacterium
CTCGTCAGGCTGGTCGAGGACGCCGCCTCCTTGATCGAAGCCAGGGGAGCCGAAGCCTTTGAAACCTTTGCGGTCAAAGGCTCGAGGTGGTTCAATGGCGAACGCTATCTGTTTGTCTACGACGACCAGGGCACCGTCGCCTTCCACCCGGTCGAGCATCAGTTGGAAGGCCAGAGTCTTTCCCATTTCGAGGACATAGCGGGGCGGCCGGTGGTCGCCCGGATGATGGAGATCGGACGGAGGCCGAAGCCGGATGCCAGTGGCTGGGTCTCCTACCTCTGGGAGGACCCCTGGCATACCCGCCCGCAATTGAGGAAGGAAGCGTCCTCGTGGATCCGCTCTTCCCGAACCTGGAGACGACGCGTAACGTCTGCGACCTGGTGGATTTGGGCGGCGGGAAGGTCTTTCAGGACCATGAGGTGCGAGAGAACTCCGGCCCTTGCGACAGTTTCGATAACGACAACGACAACGACAACGACAACGACAACGACAACGACAAGGAACAGACTCGTCCGGCTTGGAAGTGAACTGTTCCTAAGGGATACAAGGAATACGGATTCGGGCGATGTCAATGCCGGCCTGGGCCTGCCACGCCAGGCGGGTGATCACGTGGTGTCCCTGAATCCACCGGGGCTCCGGGGAGGCATTCCCCGATCGCCGCCGGCCGCCTACTCGTCTTGCCCGCTGGTAATCTTGATGATCAGATCGCGGAGGCGACTGATCTTGAAGGGCTTAGCGATGAAATCCACTGCGCCGCCCTTCAGCGCTTTGGTGGCCGTCTCCACGGTGGCGAAGCCCGTCACGATGATAACCTTCGTCGATGGTGAGTGCTCCTTGACGAAGCTCATGACTTCGAGCCCATCGGGCTTGCGCATCTTCAGGTCGGTGACGAGCACATCGAACTTGTGTTCCCGGATGCGATCGATGACTTGCTGACTCTGCTCGTAGGTCTCAACGTAGAACCCGCTTTTCTCCAGCGCCGCCTTGAGCCGCTCGCAGACGATCGCCTCGTCGTCGAGGATGATGACTCTCCTCTTCGCTTTCATTGGTCCACGTGCTTCCTGAGCCTAGCGGCTTTCTTGGCAGCTTTCTTCACTGCGGCGCCCAGCTGGTCGAGGTGAAATGGTTTGTGGATGAAGTCGACGACCTCACAGTACTGGGCGTCGCGGGCCGCTTCCATCGTGGCGTAGCCCGTGATGATGATCATCTGGGTATGCTGGTCCTGCTGCCGGATGAAGTGCACGATGTCCAGACCCGTCGGGCCCTTCATCTTCAGATCCGTAATCACGACGTCGAAGCGCTTCTGCCTCAGGCGGTCGATCGCCTGCTGGCTATCGCCCAAGGTCTCCACGAGGTACCCCTCGTTCTCCAGATAGTCACTGAGCCGCTCGCACACGATGCTCTCGTCGTCAAGGACCAGTATTTCCGCGCGGGCTTGCATCTCGGTTCTCCTTGAAAGCGGACTGTACTCGCCTCTCATGAAGCTGTTGATCAGCTGCTCGACTCGGCCATCGTCCCGCAGAGAGATATCGAGCTGCCGGGTGTAGCCGATCAGCCGCCCGATCATCTGCATCCGCTCGACCATCGCGTCTTGAGAGATCTTCTTCACGCTGCCAATGACCAGATCCCCCTTGCGCTCGACGAGGAAGCCGTGCTGCTCCAAGATTCGCTGCAGGACCTCGGCCCGTCGTTCGCGGCGTGTCATCTCGGTGACCCCGCCGGCAAAGCGGAAGTGGATGAAGTTGGCGTTGCGCTGTTCGGCCATGTAACAGTCCACGGTGTTGAAGTGGTAGCCGAGCTTCAGGTTGAGATTGAGGTAGTTGGCCGAGACAAGGGCCAGGTTGAGCTGCGGGCGTGCCGCCAATGGACCGGTCAGGTCCCCTGAACGGGTCGCGCTGGACATGAAGCCGTCGAGGTCCATGTCCGCCGGTCCTCTGCTCCAGATCCCCTCCGCCGTGAGGCCGTCGAGAAGCGCCCGCAGCGGGGCCGAGACGACCTGCCGGACCACGACCGACTGGTCCGCCACGCCCTCGACCAGTCCATCTCCGAGATCGATCAGCAGCAGGTCGAGAGGAACTGGTAGCTCGAGCCGAAACGCACTCCGGCCGAGCCCAGGCGCCTTGAGCGCGTAGTTCTCCGTCAGCGCCTCGACCGCCTTTTCGTGCGCGAAACGGATCACGTCGTGGTACGTCGAGCAGTTGTTCGCGCTGAAGTGGGACGAAGCGGGGTCCTTGAGGTGCAAGGGAGCGATCTTCCGCAGCATCCGCTGCAGCAGCCGGAACTCCGGCGTGTCCCGATAGGAACGGTCGTTGAGGAGGTTGTAGTGGATCAGCTCGTCGACGTGGCCCTGATAGATGATGTTCTCTTCGGCATCGACGGTGATCTCGTCACCGTCACGAAGCACCTGCGTGGCGATCTCCGTGTCCATGAGCGCGGGCACGCACAGCTCCCGGGCAATGGTCGCCAGATGGCCGGTTGCCGTGCCGACATCCGTGATGACGGCGCGGGCACTGGTCATCGCCGCTGCCAGCACGGGCCTGGAGTACCGGGCGACCAGTATCGCGTCGTCGGGCAGTTTGTCCAGTTGCGGTCGTTGGTCGACCAGGCAGACGTGGCCGTGGGCGATGCCACGACAGGCCACTTCCCCGCGGCCGCTCAGAAGCACCGGGTAGCGATCCGCGATCCCGCTGAGGTCCCGCTCGCCCAAGGTATCCCGGGGAGCGATCCGCAGAGGACGGGCCTGCAGAACGTAGAGCTCCCCTTGTTCGTCCAGTGCCCACTCGATGTCCTGGGCGCGCTTCATGTGCTTTTCGATCCGCAACGCTGTTGCGGCGAGCTCGGCCAGCTTCGCATCACCGATTGACGGCGCGCCGACTCGGTCCGGCGGCACCCGCACCTTATGCACGCCCCCGCCGGGTCGGGGGGCGTACATCCATTCCTTGCGGCCCAGCGACCGCGAGACCACCTCGTGTGGTTGCCGGCGCCCCAGCACGAAGCGGTCGGTCCCGCCCGTGCCTTCGACGACGATCTTGCCCAGCCCGTGGCTGGCCGTCACCAGCATGACATCGTTCTGAGGCTGTCCCGGATCGAGGGTATACAGGACGCCGGCGGCCCGGGCCTCCACCATGCAGAGACAGCCGACGGCCATCAAGCCCCCCGCGGGAGGCATATTGTTGTTCCTGCGGTACCTCATTGCTTCCACCGAATACAGGCTGGCCAGCACTTCGAGGTAGGCCCGCGCCGCTCGATCCGGCGTGACCCCGAGGAGCGAGCGGTGCTGTCCGGCGAAGCTGAGCTCTCCGTCTTCATCCAGAGCGCTGGATCTCACCGCGAGAGTCACGCCCTCGTGCTCTTTCCCGAGGGTCGCCACCGCCGCGTGAATGGCCCGGGCGACCTCCTCGGGCAACCGTGCCCGGGACCGTGCCCGGGCAAGATACTCCTTCAGGCCGGCGGCGGCCTGCTCGAGAGCCGATTCCTCGCAATCGGGCGGCAGGTCCAGCCATCGCTGCAGATCGGCGGCCTCTGCCAGCTGGTCCAGGAATCGCTGGCATGCAGCTGCGGAAACGACGAATCCTTCTGGCGTGCGGCAGCCGGCCTTGTTGCGAAGCTCTCCCAGCCGGGCCATCTTCTGGCCGACGACATCGGCCAGGTCGCCGTTCGTCTCCTGCAGGGGGAGAATCAACTTGCGCCGGGAGCGGACCTTCTCTCGCCCAGGATCACCTGGACTTCGGCGCCGATGGCCTCCAGCCCGTTGACGAGCTCGGGGTACCGGTTGTCCGCGATCGCATTGAGACCGTAGACGACACTGCGAGTCGACTGGGCCAGCTTGTCGGCCAGGGACTTGAGGTATTGCCGACCGAAGATGTATTCGCCGCTGAGCTTCTCTTCGGCGTCGGCGATCAGCTCCAGCACGCGGTTGTTCTCATCGATCACCTCGCGAAACCGCTGGTGCTTTTCCTGAAGCAGCCGGAGCGCATCCGCGCCGCGATACCGGCCGACTATTCGCCCCACGAAGGTCACGTTGCCCTCGTCTCCCGGCAGTGGTTCATTCTAGTGGCCCCCCTTCGCACCGCGGCCGAAGGCCATTCCCGTGAGCAGCCCGACCGCCACGGCGATCAACACCGCTCCAACACCGTAGAGAAGGCCCCACTTCCGAGCAAAGGCGTGAATGGCTGCCACCGCACCGACCTGACGGACGTTCAGGAGCCGGCTGTCCAAGAGCTCACCGTCACCCGCTCGGAAGCCGTACAGCCTGACCTCGTAATCTCCGGGCAGGAGCTTGGCGGGTAATCGGATGTCGGCCGACCAGTCGACGAGCTTCACCGTTCGTTCCTGAAGTCGCACGCCGTGCTGGTGCACGGCGTAGAGCTTCTCGCTCTCCTTCAGTTTCACGAGCTCTGCGAACAGCTCGCTGGCTTGCCGGTCCCGCGGCGTTTCGTCGGTGGCGTCGGCCTCCAGGGAGGAATACCCGACTCCCAAGCGGTCTAGGGTCGTCTGTGGCGCCAGCTGTTCCATCTCCGCCGAGGTGTCGACGATGTACAGGGAGGGCACCCTCGCGAACGTCACCTCGCCACGGCTCACCCAGAACAGCCCCAGGACCCGCTCCTTCCGTTTCAGCTTCAGCTTTCCCGTTGGCCCCGTGCAGACGACGGCAAGTTGGTATCCCGCTGGCACCGTGCCGTCCGCGTGAACGGTCGAGCCGTGGAAGAACATCCCGAGCGGCACCGTTTGGCTTCCGAGTCGCAACGGGGGTTCCGCTCTCACCAACGCGGCCGGCATCATCCAGCACAGGCAAGCCAGCGGAAGGATCAACTTCTTCGCCGCATCCACCCTCTCAATGCCCTCCCGCGTAGCTGACCGGGATGTCGGGGGCAATCAGGAACCCCATCAGCATCTTCGCCATGACCACCAGCACGATGATCGCCATCAGGATCTTCAGCTGCTCGGCCTTCAGCCGTTTGTTGACCTTGGTGCCCAGCTGGGCACCGATCACCGAGCCGATCAGCAGCACCAGGGCCAGTACGAAATCTACCGTGTGGTTGACTGCGGCCTGCAACACCGTGACGTTGGCGCAGGTGAACAGGATCTGGAACAGGCTGGTGCCCACCACCACGTGCATGGGCATCCGCAGGAGATAGACCATCACCGGCACCATGATGAAGCCGCCGCCCACGCCCATGATCGCGGAGAGCATGCCGACCAGAACCCCCAGGCCCAGGGGCATAAGGACGGAATGCTCGACCCTGCTGCGGGGGAAGTCCGTGCGCCAGGGCAGGCCATTGACCAACCGCGCCCAGACCGACGGACGCGCCTCGGCGACCTGCACGCGCACCTTGCCTCGAATCTCCTTCAGGCTGTCGACGAGCATGTAGGAGCCGATGGCGCCGAGCATGATCACGTAGGTGGCGCTGATGAGCAAATCGGCTTGGCCGAGCCCGCGCAGGACCCTGATCAGCAGCACGCCCACCGATCCGCCGGCAAGCCCGCCCAGCAGCAAGAGGAAGCCCATCTTGAAGTCCACCGAGCCGGCCCGGGCGTGGGCATAGGTCCCCGAGGCCGACGCGGCCACGATCTGGTTGGCGTCCGAGGCGGCGGCGATCGTCGGTGCAATGCCCATCATGATCAGCAAGGGGGTCATCAGAAAGCCCCCGCCCACGCCGAACAGGCCGGACAGGAACCCCACCAGTCCGCCCAGGCCGAGCAGCATCAGCAGGCTCACCGAGTTGCCGGCCACCGGCAGATAGATCCAGAGGCTCATGACCGATTCCTCGCGACAGGCAGATAGACCGAGAAGGTCGTCCCCTTCCCGAGCTCGCTCTCCACGGTGATCCTACCGCCGTGCTTCTCGACGATCCCGTAGCTCACCGAAAGCCCCAGCCCCGTTCCTTCGCCGTTCTCCTTGGTGGTGAAGAAAGGGTCGAAGACCTTGTCGAGGCGCTCCCTGGGGATGCCGCACCCGTTGTCGGTGACGTCCATCCGCACGAAGTCGTTCTCCACGGTGCCTCTCACCGTGATCCGGCCGCCATCGGGCATCGCCTGGATCGCGTTGAGGATCAGGTTCAGGAAGACCTGCTCCAGGTTGCGCGGATTGCCCATCACCTGCGGCAGGTCGTCGTCCAGCTCCAGCTCGAGATCGACTCCCGCCAACGCCAGCTCGTTGCCCGCGAGCCCGGCCGTGTGCCGTATCTCCTTGGCGAGAGAGATGGCGGCGAACGCCGGCACCTCCCGCCGGGTGAAGTCGAGCAGATTGCGCACGGTGGAGCTGGCCCTCTCGACCTGAGTGTAGATCTGCTCGAGCATCCGCACCTTCTGCTTGTCGCCCAGCTCGGAGAAGCCGTCGAGGAGCGATTCGGTGTTCAGGGCGATGTTGTTCAGGGGGTTGTTCAGCTCGTGGGCGATCCCGGATGTCAAGGTCCCGACGGCAGCCATCTTCACCGACTGCCTCAGCTCATCCTCACGGGCCTGCAGCTCGTGGAGCATCTGATTGATGGCTATGGCCAGGTAGGAATACTCGTCGCGGTACTTGCGTCCCAGCACGATGGGCGAGTACTCCCCCTTGCCGATACGAGCGGCGTAGCCCATGAAGCGCTCCAGCGGACGCAGCACGGAGTGAATGAGGAGGCTGGCCGTGTAGGCCGTGACGAGCAGCATGAACACCAGGAACCCGAGGGCCAACAGCCGTGAGCTGTGCAGCATCGTATGCATCAGCCGTCGTTCGCGCTTGACGCTCTCCTCGGCGTCCTCGAGAAGGCGGGTGCCGTTCCTGCGCAGGGCGCTCTCGATTTGAGCGCGATCCTGCTTTCCCGACCCCTCGCCTCCGGCCGAGCCTGCGAGACTCTCGAGCAGCTGCTCGTAGGCCCCCAGCGTCTCCTTCATCGAAGTGAGCTTCTGTTCGCCCACCACCGATTCGAAAGCACCGGCGTTTCGATCGAGGTTGTAGCGCGCCGTCGCCGTGTGCGCGAGCGCGTCGTCCAAGTTCGTTCCGTAGAAGAAGTAATTCTTCTCGAACCGCCGGGCCTGCTCAATCTCGAAGGCGTAATTGGTCATCGCTTCCAGGAACACCGACTTGGTCTTGAATTCGGCCAAGAACATGATCACGCCAACGGTGACGGTCGACATCAAGATGGCGAGCAGGATAAAAACCGCGGCGATCCGCCCCCGAATGCTGAACCAGTGGCGACCGACCAGGGGCTGCCGCGCTTGTTCGGCTTGGTCGATCCGTTCGCCGCCGCCCGGAATCCCGTTGTCCGTCCGCTCAGCAGCCAGGTTCATTCCCACTCGTCGACTGTCTTGATGTTCGGTGGTCTAACTCCTCTCAGACCATGAACCTCGGGGCATCCAAGCCAGCGCGGTTGATGCTCTCGACTCCCTCCACCGTCACCGCAGTCTTCAACCCCGCCTCGACCTGCGAGCCGTTGACCAGCTTCCCGCGGAGAAGCAGCGTTTCGGCTTCGGCCTGGACCGCCACGTTGGCCGAGGCGGTCTCTTTCTCCGCCGCCAGCACGGCCTTCACCTGCTGGCCAGGAGCAGGTCGGCCATGGCGCTGCGTCCCTCCTCGGTCGTGGCAAACCTGCCATGCTTCAGCGCCTCCACCACCAGGCCTGCGGCCGTCGGCTCGTCGGAAATTGATCGCCAGGTCATACAGGGACGGATCCAGCGGACTCACTGCGTACACGAAACGGCACCATGTCTTCCTCGCGCGGTCCACATTCGCGAGGAAGGCATGGTGCCGTTTCGTGTACGCAGTGAGTCCGCTGGAACCGTCCCTGTATGACCTGGCGATCAATTTCCGACGAGCCGACGGCCGCAGGCCTGGTGGTGGAGGCGCTGAAGCATGGCA
>JARRNE010000068.1:0-7797 GCA_037385305.1 Chromatiaceae bacterium
CAAAAAGGGAGGGGGGCGCCAATCGGGGCAACGCGCTCACGGGTCGCCCTGAGGCGTGAACATGTAGCCCTTGCCCCAAACGGTGCGGATGTATCGCGGCTGCTTCTTATCCGGCTCGATCTTGCCCCGCAGGCGGGCGATTTGGACGTCGATGCTGCGGTCGAAGGGTGAGCGCTCGTATCCCTTGAGGAGATCGAGCAGCCGGTCGCGATCGAGGACCCGGTTGGGGTGTTCCGTAAGGATACGCAAGAGGTCAAATTCGCCCGCGGTGAGTCCGATCGGCTCTCCGTTCCTCGTCAGCTCCCGCTTGGCCGAGTCCAGCCGAAACGGCCCGAATGCGATCCCGTCGACTGTAGGGGCCGTGGCGGCCTGGGTGCGCCTGCGTAACACCGCTCGAATCCTGGCGAGAAGCTCACGGGGATTAAAGGGCTTGGCCAGGTAGTCGTCGGCTCCAACTTCCAGGCCGACAATCCGGTCCACGTCGTCGCCGCGGGCCGAGAGCATGACGATGGGGAGCTCGGAGTCGCGCCGCAGCCGTCGCGCGAGGCTCAGGCCATCTTCCCCCGGGAGCATCAGATCCAGGATCACGAGGTCCGGTGAGTGCTGGGCGAGCCACGCGTCCATCTCGATCCCATCTTCGACCCCGGCCACGTCGTAGCCTTCCCGGCGCAGATAGTCGATGAGCAGACTGCGCAGGTCCGCATCGTCGTCTACTACCAAGATCCGGGTCGGCTGATCCGCCATCGAATGCCCCGCAGGAACCCCAGACGCGCAAGCCTGGAAGATCCCTCGTCCCGTAACAACTCGTTACAAAATTAGTATATAAGGAAATACGACAGCAACTCTTGCTCAGGAGAATAGGTAGCGTCCGTCGGCATCCCTTGCCGGGGAGGCAGCTCGTACCGGGGGGCGGCCGATGCAAACCAGGGTCTGCTGGCGCAGGACCTTCTGACCGATAACGGAGGCACGACCATGAGCTTTGACGCATTGACGATCGCCGGCATCTTGTCCGCTGCCCTGAGCGGGGCGTTCCTCATCGCCACGGCGAGTATTCAGGCCGCGAAACGGTCTGGCCGTCGGCGTACCTCGCCGGATAACGACAATTGATCCGGACCAGAGTTTCTGGGCAGCAAGCCTATTGGCCGCTGCGGCAGCGAAACACCCTGCCGCAGCGGAATTCGTGGTCAGGCGGATGCGATGGCTTGGGTTTTGGGTCGACCCATGGACAACCACTGACGCGAGATTATGCAAGGCCATCTATCCCGCACGTGGCTCGCGCACCTGTCTCCGATTCCGCTTCCGATGCCTGCCTTCCGTCCAGGGCGTCCCGCAGGACCGCTAGGGTCGCCTGAAGCTCTTCGCGGACCTCAGTCACGATCCTGGCCAGGGCAGGATCGGCCTCCGCGAGCGTGGGCACCTGGGGTGACTTTGTCTGGGCCTGATCCGCGGGCAGGGCGCTCTCCGCCAGGCCCAGCAGCCCGAGATCAGTCGAGGTGAGATGCTTGAGGTGGATCCCGCGGGTCATTGTCGAAAGACAGCAAGGGTTGCATGATGACCCGGGTGGCGCGGCTCAATGGCCGATGTGCTGGCGGATCGCCGCCACGACCGTGTCGCTGGACGTCGCATTCACATCCAGCAACATGCCCTCGCCGCGATAGAAGTCCACGAGGGGGGCTGTCTTCGCGTTGTAGACGTCGAGACGGTTGGAGATGGCCTCCTCGGTCTCGTCGTCCCGCTGCACCACCTTGCCGCCGCACTTGTCGCACACGCCCCCCACCTTCGTGGGGGCGGATTTCACGTTGTAGATGGCTCCACAGTCGACGCAGGTCCGCCGGGTGGTCAGGCGGTCGAGGATCACCTCCCGGGACACGTTGAGGTTCACCGCGGCATCGAGCTTGATGTCGAGGCGGCCGAGGAGCCCCTTCAGTGCCTCCGCCTGGGGGATGGTGCGGGGAAATCCGTCGAGCAGAAAGCCGGCCTTGCAGGCGTCCTCCTGCAGTCTCGCCTCCATGATCCCCATGATGAGGTCGTCCGATACGAGGTCACCCGCCTTCATGGCGGCCTCGGCCTTCTTGCCGAGATCCGTCCCTTCCTTAACAGCGGCTCGCAGCATGTCCCCCGTCGAGATCTGCACCGAGCCGTCGACCGCGGTAAGCATCTTGGCAACCGTGCCCTTGCCGGCTCCAGGGGCGCCCAATAGGATCAGTCGCATGAATTGCTCCTAACTCGAAAACCCAAAAACGGCGCCCGCCTGCGTACTGTATTGCCGAGCGACCGGATAAGACTCAGAATTTTCCCCTTTCTTGCAGCCGTCGATCAAGCGGACCGGTCGTCGGGTCCGGCTCACGCCGCCTGCTGGAACCAAGTCACCGCATCCGACAGGGCGTCGCGGACCGGGCGGGGCCGGTAGCCAAGCTCGGCCTTGGCCTTGGCGCTTGTGAAGTACATGTGCTTGCGGGCGAGACGCACGCCATCCACGGTTGCGAGCGGCTCGTTGCCCGTGAGCTTCGCCCATGCCTCGGCGAGGTAGGCAATCGGCAGTACCACCCCATGGGCCAGCCTTAGACGCGGCGGCCGCTGTCCGCTCACGCGGGCGATCTCTTGCAGGATCCCCCGCAGGGTCAGGTTTTCCCCACCCAGGATGTACCGCTCCCCGATGCGTCCGAGACGAAAAGCCAGCCAGTGGCCTTGCGCAACGTCCTCCACGTGCACGATGTTGAGGCCCGTGTCCACGTAGGCCGGCACCCGCCCGGCGACGGCGTCCCGGATGAGGCGGCCCGTCGGAGTCGGCTTGATGTCCCTCGGACCGACCGGTGTTGAGGGGTTCACAATGACGGCCGGCACACCCTCTGTCACCAGGCGCCGCACTTCCTCCTCCGCCAGGTACTTGGACCGTGTGTAGGGGCCGATCATGGCATCGAGCGTCACGGGCGTTGCTTCGTCTGCCGGCGTACCGTCCGGATGCAGGCCGAGGGTTGCGACGCTGCTGGTGTAGACGATGCGGGTGAGACCGGCTTCGGCTGCTGCCAGCATCAGGGCACGGGTGCCGTCCACGTTGGTCTTGTACATGACATCCGGATTCGGCGCCCAGAGGCGGTAGTCCGCCGCCACGTGAAAAAGGCTTTCGCACCCGCGCAAGGCGTGATCCAGGGACTTCCGGTCTCGCAGATCCCCAACGTAGGCCTCGACGTCAAGTCCGTGGAGATTCCGACGATCCGATGTCGGGCGCACCATCACTCGGACCTGCTCGCCCTGCGCGAGCAGTGTTCTCGCCACTGCAGACCCCACGAACCCCGTGGCGCCAGTCACCAGTGCGGTCACCGGAATCTCTCCCTCACGGTGGGATGTCCGACCCCAACCCCACGTTTGGACCAATCAGGTACGCCGGTCATGCGGAGGCTGCCGGGCAGGGGCTAAGAAAGAAGTTGCCGGCGCTTCCGGCAAACGTGGCCAACGCAGCTGTCGCAGCACGAAACCCTTTCGCGAGCCGGACCAGTGCGATGACCTCTGCCGGGTTGTGGAGCACGCCGGACAGCAGCCGGAGGAGGTGGATACGTCCCGCCGCGTCCGTCGCGTGGGTGACGCTGCCGGGGATGGACATGCAGGCGGTATCTGTCACTGCGCGCACAACGACAAAGGGAACCTCGGCCTCCCGGGCCAGCTGCGCGATGGAGACGCTTTCCATGTCAACAGCGACCGCGCCAAGACGTTGATGCAGGTGCCGCTTCTCGCCCGGGGTGCGGATCACCTCACCCGCCTGGGCAAGGATGCCTGGGCTCGTCTGCAGCAACCGGTCGTCTGCATGCCGCAGCATGCGGTCCCGCCATGCCGCGTCGGTGATGAAAACCTGCCCAACGGAATCCACCACGCGATCCGGAATCACAAGGGTGCCTGAGTCCAGGCCCGGCGCCAGCGCCCCGGCGGTCCCCCAGCTGATCAGAGAGGTTGCTCCGGCGTCCAGGAGCCGCATCCCGGCCATGCGGGCCCGCGCAGCGCCCATCCCGGCCACTGCCAGCAGATGCCCGCCTGGGAGCCGGCGCTGATCCCCGATCCTTGGCGTCAGTCCGGCGACAGCGCGCGCCTCTTGGGGAAGGGCCGCGCAGATGCCGACGGCGGTCAACGAGCCCGGACCACGAGGTTGCGGTAGCGCGCAAGGGCCCACAAGGGGAAGAACTTGGTGTAGCCGTGATACTTCAGATAGAAGACCCGGGGGAATCCTGGGGAGGTGAAGGCATCATCGTCCCAGGCGCCGTCGCCACGCTGGGTCCGCAGCAGAAAGTTGATGCCTCGCGCGACGGCGGCAGAGCCGGCCTCTCCCGCGGCCAGCAGCCCGAGGATGGCCCAGGCGGTCTGGAAGGCGGTGCTGGGCACCCCGCGCCCGCGTAGCTCGGGGGAATGATAGGTGTCGTTGGATTCGCCCCAGCCGCCGTCTGCCTGCTGGACCCCCCTGAGCCACTGTGCCCCGCGGCGGACGGCTGGGTCGCCGGAGTCGGCGCCGGCGGCCTCGAGAGCCACCAGGGCCGACCAAGTCCCGTAGATGTAGTTGGTCCCCCAGCGTCCGAACCACACGCCGTCCGGCTCCTGTTGCTCACGCAGATACGCCAGTGCCCGCTGCAAGGGCGCACGGTAGCGCTCATCCTTGCGAGCCAGGCGGCCCAAAAGGGTGATGCTGCGGGCGCTGACGTCGGCAGTCGGCGGGTCCAGCAGGGCACCGTGGTACGCGAAGGGAATTTCGTTCAGGACGTAATGGGTATTGTCGACATCAAAGGCGGCGAAGCCGCCGTCGTTGGACTGCATCCCGACGACCCATTCGGCGGCCACGTGCACCGCGTCGCGGTAATCGTCGGACCCGTCCAGGTCCATCGCCCAGGCCACCACGGCGGTATCATCCACGTCCGGATAGTAGTCGTTGCGGTATTGGAACGGCCAACCGCCCCCGCTGACGTGGGGCGCCCCGTCCTGCCAGTCCCCAGGCTCGCCGCACAGCTGCCGCGGTCGCAGCCAATCCAGCGAGCGCCTGGACGCCTTCTCTGACGCGGTGTCACCTGCCTCCTGAAGGGCCAGGCTGGCAAGCGCTGTGTCCCAGACCGGCGAGACACAGGGTTGGCAGTACCCGTAATCGGTATCGATCACGAGTAGGCGTGCCAACGCCTCCCGCGCCTGCATGCGGTGGGGGTGAGCGGGCGGGTACCCGAGGCAATCCATGGCCTCGTAGGCATTGACCATCGCTGGAAAGATAGCGCCCAAGCCGTCCGTGCCGTTGAGCCGCGCTGTGAACCATGACTCGGCTTTGCGGATCGCGCGGCTTCGCATCGCGCCTGGAATGAGGGGCTCCAGGCTGCGGCCGATGGCATCCGCCCAGTTGAACAGGCGATTCACGCGGGACCGCACCGGGAAGTAGTGCGTCTCCTTCTCGGGCGGAGTGATGAAGAGCTCCCAGATCTGCACCCCCTTCGGATTTCGCGCCTGGGGCTTGAGGGTGCAAAGGATGAGAAGGGGCACCAATACCGTCCGCGTCCAGTAGGAGACCTTGGTCAGGTGGAATGGGAACCAGCGGGGGAGCAGCATGATCTCCACCGGGATAAAGGGCACCCCGCGCCACGGGATCTGCCCAAAAAGGGCGAGGGCAATCCTAGTGAATACATTGGCACGGGCCGCGCCCCCCTGGGCCAGGATCAGCTCCCGTGCCCGGCGCATATGGCCCGCATCCTCCGGGTCCCCGACGAGCTTCAGGGCATAGTAAGCCTTGACCGAGCAGCTCAGGTTGGAAGCTCCCCCATGGTAGAGGGGCCACCCGCCGTCGCCCCCCTGCCGGCGTCGGATATAGGCCGCGAGCTTTCGCTCCAGCTCGGGATCCACCTCGTCCATGTAGTGCATCATCAGGATGTACTCCGCAGGGATGGTGCAGTCCGCTTCCAGCTCGAAGCACCAGTGCCCATCATCCTTCTGCACGGACAGCAGGTAATTCCTTGCGGTGGTGATGGCCTGCTCCACTCCACGAGAAACGACCTCGTCGAGGGGCCCCTCGCCGGCAGCATAGGGAGACGTCTCCGCCACTCTTTGATAGGTCTCTGCCAAGCAAAAATCTCCCGCCTCGGGAAGCACTGTTGAATCCAGCGCTTACGCCCCCACGCCTTCACGAGGCGCTGATTTCCGGGCATACGCTCCGCCAGTCGCCGAATGGATCAGGACTTCCCTATGCCTGTTTTCGGTACTCGGGTGGTGCCGCCGGGCTCGCAAGCTCCCCGCGCTCTAACGCCGGCGGCTTTGGCAAGCCCTGCGACGCCAGGTAGAAAAGGGTGCGCAGCATCCGGTCGTTGGCGGCGTTGAGGCGCAAGGTTGCCACCGTCAGCTTGACCGCACGGCGGGAGATCTTCACCTGACTGCCGGCACGGAAGTCACGGTGGACGTTCAGCCGACGCAGGGTCAGCACCGCCATACCCACCGCCCAGAGACAGAAGCTCCGGATCCCGCGCTCTTCAGGGGGGATCAGCAACGTATATTCGAGCGCGTTCTTAAGGTGGCCCAGGGCAACCCCCACCAGATCCCCGAGCCCCTCTTCGAATGCCGGCTGATAGGGCCAGGCGCCGAGGTCGGAAAGGTCCAATCCCCGTTCGGCGAACAGATCCCGGGGTAGCCAGCACGCCCCCCGGCTTCGGTCCTCCCAGACATCCTTGAGGATGTTGGTCATCTGAAGTCCCTGGCCGAACGACACCGCCAGCCGCTGCAGCCCGTCCCGGTTCGGTTCGATGGTCGGCGAATGGTCGCAGAAAAGGTCCGTCAACATCTCGCCCACGACTCCGGCGACCACGTAGCAGTAGCGGTCCATGCTGCTGAGGCTGGCAAGTCCACGGGTTCCCGCATTTGCCTGGAATTCCGCCATGCCGCTCGCCATGATCCGTATGCAGCGGGCAATCGCCCGCTGCTGGCGCTGGCTGAAGCTGCGCGTGATCTCCAGGACCGCCGGCATCTCCCGAATGAGCTGATGCTCCGCGGGAATGGTGCGCTCTGACAGCATCGGCGCCAGATCGGCTGCGAGGTCTGCGGCCGAAACCCCGTCGCTCACGACCCGTGCGAAGCGGCTGCAAAATGCCCGCTTCTGAAGGGGGTTCAGCGCTGGCTCATCCTCTACGGTGTCAACGATCCGGCACAGCAGGTAAGCATTGGACACCACATGCCGCAGACTCGGGGGCAACTGGGGGATCGTCAGGGCAAAGGTCCGCGACACCCCTGCGAGCAGCCGGTCCTGGAGGGCGTCGGGGTGAGGGTTCAGCGCCCGCATCTGACGCAGTTGCTGCTCCACTGCTCTCGAGATACCCGGGGCATCGAGCCCGCATTCCGAAAGCAGCTCGCTGCGGGAACCGTGCTCCACGAAGGCGTCCGGAAGCCCGAGATTGACGACCGGGACCTGCCGGTTGTCGGCATTCAGGAGCTCGGTCACGGCGCTGCCGGCGCCGCCGGCCACGACGTTATCCTCCAGGGTGACCAGGAGGCGGTGTGTCGCTGCCAGCTCTCTCACCATGGTCCGGTCGAGGGGCTTGACGAACCGCATGTTGACGACGGTCGCGTCGAGCCGCTCCCCAGCAGCCAAGGCCTCCCCCAAGAGAGTGCCGAAGGCGAGGACGGCTACGTCCCGCCCCCGGCGGCGTAGCTCGGCCCGCCCGATCGGCAATGGCTGCATCTCGGCCCGAATACGGACCCCGGCTCCCGCGGTGCGTGGATAGCGCACCGCCGTCGGGCCCTCGTGGGTGAACCCGGTGTAGAGCATCTGCCGGCACTCGCTCTCGTCGGCGGGTG
>JARRNE010000069.1:0-11339 GCA_037385305.1 Chromatiaceae bacterium
AAGCGCTGGATCCAATGCTCGGCAATCTCCCGCCGGCGGCAGATCCACACGTCCCCGCGCCCTGCCGCGTAATCGAGAAACCGGCCAATCGCCGCCGCCCGCGCCGGGTGGCCACTGATGCGGGAATGCAGCCCAACACTCATCGTACGCGGGGAGGTTTCGCCTTCGGTCCACAACAGGTCGAAGGCCTCGCGCAAGAGGCCGAAAAAATCCGCCGCAGTGCCACACCCGGGTGCGACGACGTAACGGATATCATTGGTGACCAGGGTGTAGGGAATGACCAGGTGCGAGCGCCCGCCTTCCGTCAGCCAATAGGGAAGCTCGTCGTCGTAGGCGTCCGAGTCGTAGAGCATCCCGCCGACCTCCACCAACAGCCGTCGCGTGTTGGGGCTGACCCGGCCCGTGTACCAGCCGACCGGTCGGATTCTCGTCGTCTCTTCGATGATCCTGCAGGTTCGCTCGATGTGCGCCCGCTCGGTCTGCTCATCCAGGTCCCGGTAATCGATCCAGCGGTAGCCGTGCCCGGCCACCTCGTGACCCAGCTCGGCGAGGGCCGCGCCGGCCTCGGGATCAAGCTCCAGGGCGCGGCCGGCGGCGAATGCGGTGAGCGGCAGCCCGCGCTCCTCGAACAGACGCAGGATGCGCCAGAAGCCCACCCGCGCACCGTAGTCGAAATGGCTCTCGGCGCTGTAGCTGCGGCGCCCGAGCAGCTGACGGACGCCCGGTAGCTCGGACAGGTAGTCCTCCGAGCCGGCATCCCCGTTCAGAACGGTGCGCTCGGCGCCTTCCTCCACATTCAGCACGAGCTGCAGGGCGAGCCGCGCTCCCCCCGGCCATTGTGGATCGGGCGGGTGTCTCCCATAGCCTTTGAGATCCCGCGGGTGCCAGGCGTCCACCGTTACCCGAGCTCGAAGGTCGTGACCCCGAAGATCTCGCCTTGTGGCAGGATGGGCGGCGGACCGTAGTACATGCGCGCACAGCCGAAGACCTCATGCATCCCGTGGCGCTCGGCGAGGGCCATGGCCTGCGGATTGTCTTCCGGTACGTCGAGGAAGACGGGCTCCCCCGGCGCGATATCGCCGAGGCCCCGATACAGGGCCTCGGCGGTATCAGCGTCCGCGGCGAACAGGGGTCCGACCTTGAACCCCTGCCGACAGGGCCGAATGACGCCGTAGCCCCGCAGGACACCGTCCTGCACGGCCCCCAGTGCCCGGCTCCCGGATTGAGTGATCCAGGCCTTGAGGAACCGCTCGCGCGGCGCGGGGAAGTGCGCGGCGTCGTAGCGCGCAAGCTCGGCGAAGGGGACCGAGGTCAAGTCCACCAGGTTGTCCGCCGATGCGGCGGCGCCCACGCCCTCGAAGCGCAGGTCCCGATTGCACAAGACGAAGCCCCCGCGGGCATAGAACCCCTGCATCGTGAAGACCCCGTCCATGCCGATCACGGGCGGCGCCTGAAGGCGCGCGATCAGGCGGTCACGGCGATGGAGCCAGAGTCGCCTGCCGAGGCCCCGGCCGCGGTGTTCCGGACGGACGATGAAGAAGCCCATGAAGCCGAAACGGCCCCCGTAAGACACGATGGAGCCCCCGCCGATCAGCTCGCCGCCCAGCTCCGCGGCAATGAAGCCCTCGGGGTCCGTGTCCCAGAATATCTGCGCATCGTTGAGGCCGGGGTTCCACCCTTCGCCGGCGGCCCACTCCACCAGTGTGTCGAGCTCCGCCCGCGTCATCTGGCGAATGACGAGCTCCGGGGTCATCGCATTGCCCCTCGTGCCGCCGGTTCGCGCTTGCGCATGCCGGCGTCCGCATCCCAGTGCAGCGGCTTGCTGCTGCGCGGCAGCGGCGCTTCCGGAACCTCGCCGACGCGCACGCCGTACTTCCAGTCCGGCGGGCAAATGGCGATGTAGCGGGCATAGCCGCCGGTGCCGCCGCCGAGCTTCGGGAAACCGATCGCGACAAGCGCGCCGGTCTCCGGGACCCGGTCGAGATGCGCAACGCCTTCGGCCTGGGTGTAGCCGTGGTGCATCAGCCAGGCCTCGCCTTCGAGGGTCGGCGTGCTGTCGGTGTCGAGCGGCTCGTGGCCGTGGAACAGGATATGACGCTGCTCATGCAGGAATTTCAGCGCGGCCAAGCTGACGCCGGGGAACTGCTTGAGCGTGGCCAGACGCGGATCGGGCCAACGCTTGGACCAATCCGAGCGGACGAAGACGACCGATCCGGCCGGGATGCGGCCGTGGCGTCGTTCCCACCGCAGGATGTCGGCGACCTGCAGCGCATAGCTCGGATGCCCCGCGAGCTGGGGTACGATCGAGATCACGACCAAGGGGCGCAGCGCATAGGTCGGCGGCAGCTCGTCGATCGCGGGATAGCTCGGATCCCAGTGCGCCGGTGGATCAAGCTGCGTGCCCAGCTGGTCGGTGGCCAGCGCATAGGCAGTGGCCTCGAAGCCGTCGTGCGCGTAAGTGTAGGGCTTGCCGGATCGTGGATTCAGCGCCGGCGCGAAGGTCGAGTGACCAAAGCCCGCCCACACCGGAATGGCCGGTGTGATGGTGTGGGTCAGGTCGACATACTTGGCGCCTTTGAGGTGGTTGTCGTAGACCGACCAGAGTCCCGGTGAAGCGCCGCCCGCAGCGGCGAGGCTCACGGTCAACGCGACGCAGAAGCTCAGGCCGCTCGTCAGAACACGAAGACGCACCGTGTCTGCCTCCAATCAAGAACGCACATCCGGTGAGAACAGGCTTACCCTGCGAGATGGTCGAGAACGGATGTGACGTTAGCCCAGGGCTACCGTGCACAAATCCTTGGGCCCATCGCCGCGCGCAGTTCTCATCACCTGGCGGCCATGTCCTTGGCGAAGCCTACGCCAACGAGGGTAGTCCAGCGGACAGTGAGCGGCAAGGCGGTGCCGGCTCATGGCTGACACACGCTGAGCGTCGGGTAGGTGCTGCAGACGTCGAAGCTGATCACCACGACGCCATTCGTGCTGCTGGGCGAGCGGTCCAGCCCGAGCACCGGCGCCCCCATCGTTGCCGCCGCCTTGGCTCTTCCCGCCCTCTCCTTGGTTCCATGCCGTGGACCTGCCGACCCAGCCCGTGACGCCGGAGCCGTCGCCGCCGCCGCGACCGCCGACGCCGTCGGTGCCGCAGCTGGCGGACAGCGGGTTGACACTACAGGCACCGGTGCCGTTTCCGCTCGCGCCGGCGCGGCCTTCGCCGCCACTCCGGCGCCGGCCGCCCAGCCCGAGCCACTGCCGCCGCCTCGGCCCCGAAATGCAGCTCCGCCGCAGGCCGCCTGCCCGTTAGCGCCACTCTGCGCGTCCGGGGGTGAAGTGGCCGCTATGTTGTGTCGGCGGCTCGCCCGGGTTCTCGGCCCCTAAGCGTACCTTGCACTCCGTGTCTTTGGATGAAGAACCGGGGGCGGCGAAGACGCTTCCTTGCGCACATGCCATATTATGCGTTGGCCTTTGCATCGTAAGGGAGGTGACGAGGTGAAGACGACTACCGTTGGCCGTTACTTGATCCACCGCCTGTCTGAGGCCGGGCTGCGGCACCTGTTCGGCGTTCCCGGCGATTATGTGCTGGACCTCATGGACCGGGTGGTCGCAAGCGATATTGCGCTGGTCGGCACTTGCAACGAGCTGAATGCCGGCTACGCCGCCGACGCTTACGCCCGGCTCAACGGCATCGGCGGGGTTTGCGTCACCTATGGCGTGGGTGGGCTGAGTGCCGTCAATGCCGCCGCGGGGGCCTATGCCGAGCGGGTACCGGTGGTGTTCATCAGCGGAGCGCCGACCTCCGCCCAGCGGCTGGCCCACGTCCACATGCACCATTTGGCGAGCACCTATGAGATGCAGTGGGAGGTGTACCGCAAGGTGACAGTGGATTCCGCGCAGCTGACCAACCCACTGACCGCACCGGACGAGATCGACCGGGTCATCGCCAACTGCCTGTTCGAGAAGCTGCCGGTGTACATCGAGATTCCGGTGGACATGGTGGATGCCCCCTGCCGGGTACCCGCTGCCATGGTGCTCGATCGCAAGCGCGTGTCGGATGCCGAAGCGTTGAAGGAGTGTGTGATGGAGGCCGTCGCACTGATCCGCTCCGCAGACACCCCCACCATTCTCGTCGGGGTGGAAGTGCACCGCTTCGGGCTCGCGGGCCGCCTGCTGGAGTTGGTGGAGAAAAGCGGAATCCCCTTCGCGACCACCTTGGACGGGAAATCGGTTTTGCCCGAGCGGCATCCGTCATTCGTTGGCGTCTACATGGGCGCGCTGAGCAGGGAGGCGGTTAGAGCCCGGGTGGAAAGCTCCGACGCCCTGCTGACATTCGGCGCCATGTCCACGGACGTCAATACCGGCGGATTCACCGCTCGGTTCCCCGAGGCCAACACCGTCCGCGCCAACACGGAAAAGGTGCGCATCCGCAACCACTACTACGACCGGGTGTGGCTCGGCGACTTCATCTCCGCGCTCACGGAGGCGCTGTCGCACCGCGCCTATGCAGCCCCCCATCCCAGGAACCCCCACGACGCCACGGGCGAGTACCGGGTGGAGCCGGACCGACCGCTGCGGGTGCCGCGCTTCTATGACCGTCTCAACCGCTTTGTCGATCAGGACATGATCCTGCTCACGGAGACGGGAGATGCCATGTTCGCGGGCAGCGAGATCTATATCGAGGAGCGGGAGAACTTCATCTCCCAGGCCTACTACCTCTCCATCGGATACTGCCTGCCCGCGACCCTGGGGGTGTGTCTCGCGCGGCCGGAGAAGCGCGTGATGCTGCTGCAAGGCGACGGCGCCTTCCAGATGACCGCCCAGGAGCTCTCGACGCTGCTTCGCCACCGTTGCAATCCGATCATCTTCCTCCTGAACAACGACGGATACGTCATCGAGCGCCTGATCCACGACGGCCCCTACAACGACATACAGCAGTGGCACTACCACAAACTGCCGGAGGCCTTCGGCGGCGCCGCGCTCAGCCTCGAGGTCCGGACCGAAGGGGAGCTTGAGGAGGCGCTGGACGCCGCGCGCGAGCATCCGGACCAGCTGGTGTTCATCAATCTCCACCTACCGCGCGACGAGGGCTCGGAGGCGCTGAATCGGCTCGCCCGCGAGGTGCGGCGGTTGCAGACTGGGGGATAGTGCGTCGGCGGGCCGGCCAGCAATCCGGGCCGGCGGCCAGAATTGTCCCTCAGACAAGACGGCAACCCCAAGACAAGGGCTTGATGGCGGTCGCCGCTCCGGCGGCGATGCACATAGCCGACGGGAAGCGGTCCATGGCGGCCCGAATGTCCGTCTATGTGCACCCATCACCGGCCGCTCGCCAACGACGGGTGAGCGGCAGGAATTGGCCAATTGCGCCAATTCGGGCGTGGAGGGACCGGCGAGGCCGTCAGGGGCAGGCGCCGACCCAAGCCGTCAGTGGGTTACGCCCCTGAGCGGCAGCGTAGAGCCGGGATCCGGCCGGTGAAGCGCAGCCGCGTTTGGACCTTCCGGCGAAGGCGGCAGGATGCGCCCTGCCCAGAGTGCCTGTTGTGGGCGGATCCACCGGACCGGAAGGGCTAACTGGGCGAGGGCTTCTGTGTTTCCAGCTCGCGGATGCCGGTGTAGATGGTGCGCCGGCTCATCCCCAACACGCGCCACATAGGCGATGCGGCCAAAGCCGATCTTCAGCGCCTCCAGCGCGGCGTAGCGGCGCCGGTGGTCCTCCGGCAACGAGCGGGCGTATAGTCTCATGAGCTCTTGGTGGGACGCGTCGTAGCCACGAAACTCGTTCACATCGCTTACCGGGGCAGGAGGAGGGTCCCTCATCCTCCCACAACCCATAAATCTTCTCAATGCACTGCCGCCCGTTTTGCAGGTTTTACATTAACAAAAGATGCTCACTTTGTTAGTGAACGCTCCCTAGGTGTGCCTCCGGGTGATGATGGATCAGTGGGTGCGTGTGCCGGGTCAAGACGCGGCACCCTACCGGGGCAGTCGCAGCGGGGACGCCCGGACCTTACCCGGCGGCACCGCCGTGATCTGCAACGGGGTCGCCGGACGTTTGAGTCATGTCGCGTCAGACGATCTTGAGCCTGGGGTAGACCGGTTGCCACATGGCCCTCTGCACAGCCGTTGCGATGTCTGCGGGAGGGGTGCGCGCAACGCCGTCGTCGATGGCTTGCTGCACCACCTTGGCAGCGACCTCGGCGGAGACCTCGCGCAGATTGGTGACCATCGGCAGCAGCGGCGCGCCGGGGTTGGACAGATCGCTCATCTCCGACACGGCACGGGCCGCGGCCGCGATCATCCCGTCCGTGACGAGACGCGCCTGGGCAACGGTTATCCCGAGGCCCAGCCCTGGATAGAGCATGGCGTTGTTGGCCTGCGGAATGACGTAGCTCACCCCATTGTAAGTGACCGGCGCGAATGGGGCGCCTGTGGCCACCAGCGCGCGACCATCGGTCCAGCGGATCAAGTCCACCGGCTGCGCCTCGTGCAGCTCCGTCGGGTTGGAGAGCGGGAAGATCATCGGGCGCTCGCAATGGCTCGCCATGTCCTTGATGATGGCCTCGGTGAAGGTCTTCGGCCGTGTCGATGTGCCGATCAGCACTGTGGGCTTGACCTGCCGCACCACCTCGTTGAGCGGGATGTGTCCGGCGCCGTCGCGCGGCCAGCCGGCGACCTCGTCCGGCTCGCGGGCGAAAGACTCCTGGAAGTCACGCATCCCGTCGGGCATGCGGTGTACCAGCAGGCCATGGCTCGCCATGCACCAGATCCGGGCGCTCGCCTCTTCCTTCCTCAGCCCGTCCAAGACCATGGCGTCGCGGATCTGGTCGGCGATGCCGACTCCCGCGGTGCCGGCGCCGAACACCACGACGCGGTGCTCCTTCAGCGGCATGCCCGTGGCGCGCACGCCGGACAGCACGCCGGCCAGGGTGATGGCGCCGGTGCCTTGCATATCGTCGTTGAAGGTGCAGAAGCTGCCCCGGTAGCGCTCGATCAGACGCCGTGCATTGCTGGGCCCGAAGTCCTCCCAGTGCAGAAAGGTGTTCGGGAAGCGCCGCTCGACCGTCTTGACGAACCTGTCGATGAAGGCGTCGTAGGCCTCGCCCCGCACCCGCTTGTGCCGGTTGCCCATGTACATCGGATCGGTCAGCAGGCCCTCGCGGTCGGTGCCGACGTCGAGGCCCACGGGGATGGCTCGGGCCGGATCGATCCCGGCTGCCGCGGTGTAGACCGCGAGCTTGCCGATGGTGATGTCCACACCGCCCACGCCCCAGTCGCCGATGCCCAGGATCTCTTCCGCGTCCGAGCAGGCGATGATGTCCACGTCGTCCGCGCCGAGCCCCAGATTGTCGAAGGCGGCGTCGATGGCATCCGGCTGGTCGACGGAGAGATAGAGCCCTCGCGGCCGGCGGTAGAGGTGGCTGTGGTTCTCGATCGCCTCGCCGATCACCGGGTCGTAGATGATCGGGAAGGTGTCGTGCATGTGGTCGCAGACCACGCGATAGAAGAGCACCTCGTTGCGGTCGTGCAGGGCGGTGAGATAGACGTGCCTCTGGATCGGCGTCGGTTGCTTCAGGAGCTGCGCCCAGGCCCGCTCCGCCTGCTCGTCCAGGGTGTCCTCCATCTCCGGCAACAGGCCGACGAGGCCGAGCTCCTCGCGCTCCTTCGCCGTGAAGGCGGCGTCACGGTTGACCAGCGGCGCATGCAAAACCTGCAGTCCGCGGCCGCTGACATAGTAGATATCGCCGCTGTAGGGTTTGTGGTACATGCTAACGGGTCTCCGGAGCTCGGGTTTTGATGGGATCGAACGGGATTGGGGTTGGTGCCCTTGGGCATCGAAGAGGCAGGTGCAGGTCGCATCCGCATCACATTCCGGGTGTTAATCCTCGGCGATGTAGGGCCGCGTCATCTTCGCCGGATCCACGAGCCGGTCGAATTGGTCGGCAGCGACGAAGCCGAGCTTCAGCGCCGCCTCGCGCAGGGTCATGTCATGGTCCAGCGCGTAGTGGGCGACCTTCGATGCCTTGTCATAGCCGATCACCGGGCTCAGCGCTGTCACCAACATCAGCGAGCGCTCGACGAAGCCCGCGATCTGCTTCTCGTTGGGCTCGGTGCCTTCGACGAGGAAGACGCGGAAGTTGTGGCACCCATCGGTGAGCAACCGCGCGGACTTGGCGACATTGAAGATGATCAGCGGCTTGTAGACGTTCATCTCCAGGTAGCCGCCACTGCCGCCGATACCGACCGCCACGTCGTTGCCCATCACCTGCGCCGCCACCATCGCCAGCGCCTCGCACTGGGTGGGGTTGACCTTGCCGGGCATGATGGACGAGCCCGGCTCGTTGGCGGGGATGTTCAGCTCGGCGAAGCCGCAACGCGGTCCGCAGGACAGGAGCCGGATGTCGTTCGCGATCTTGAACAGCGATACGGCCAACGTCTTAAAGGTGCCATGCAGCTGGACCAGGGCATCGTGCGCTCCCTGGACCGTGAACTTGTTCGGTGCGGTGATGAAGGGCAAACCGGTCAGCTTGGCGATTGCGGCGGCGGCCTCCACGTCGAAGTTGGGCGCGGCGTTGATGCCGGTGCCGACCGCGGTGCCGCCGAGTGCGAGCCGGTAGACGCCCGGCAGGGCCTGCTCGATCCATCCAATCGCCTCATCCAGCATACCCACGTAGCCGGAAACCTCTTGCCCGAGCGTCAGCGGCGTCGCGTCCTGCATGTGGGTGCGGCCGATCTTGACGATCGCATCCCAGGCCCTGGCCTTGGTATCCAGCGAATCGCGTAGCGCCCTGACCGACGGCAGCAGGTTGTTGACCGTCGTCGTCGCGGCCGCAATGCACATCGCCGACGGGAAGGAATCGTTCGAGGACTGCGACATGTTGACGTGGTCGTTCGGATGGACCGGGTCCTTGGCCCCCAGCGCTGTGCCGGCGAGCTGGCAGCAGCGATTCGAGACCACTTCGTTCACGTTCATGTTGAACTGGGTGCCGCTGCCGGTCATCCATACATGCAGCGGAAACTGGTCCTGGTGCTGACCGGCCAGGATCTCGTCGCAGGCCTGGACGATCAGCTCATGCTGGCGATCCCTGAGCCGCCCGCCGGCATGATTCACCTCGGCCGCCGCCTTCTTCAGCGTCGCATAGGCAGCGATCATTTCCCGCGGTATCAGGTCGTCACCGATATTGAAATGGTCCAACGAGCGCTGGGTCTGCGCGCCCCACAGTCGGTCTGCAGGCACTCTCACCTCGCCCAAGCTGTCAGATTCGGTGCGAAACGCTGCCATAGTCATCTCCCCGATACGAGGGCCACATGGGCCCGGGATCACCAGTCCCTGGCCTCGGCGAACAACACAACATCGCCCCTCTGGGCAAACTCGACGCCAGACTCGATCGTTTTGAGCCGGGTCATGACGACGCTGATCGAATGAGGGGTTACACGGATCTCGCTGGACGCACTCCCGGTCTGTCAGCTGATCGGCGGCTAGAGCGCCTGGGTGAGAGAGCCAAGGCGATCGGTCAGCTTGGTATTCTCCGAATAATCGACCGGACAGGCGACCACGGATACGCCGTTATGGTTGAGCGCCTCCTTTAGCGTCGGCAACAGTTGGTCCGTTGCCGTGATCCGGTGACCCTTGGCCCCGAAGCTCTCTGCATAGGCGACGAAATCCGGGTTGGTGAAGTCCACATGGGAATGCCGGTGGATTTCAAGATCCATTTTCCATTTGATCAAGCCATAGCTCTGGTCTGTCCAAACCAGAATGACAATCGGGATATTCTCACGCAGTGCTGTCTCTATCTCCTGCGAGTTCATCAGGAAGCTGCCGTCCCCCATGACCGCAAGAACCTTGCGGTCAGGGCGGGCGACCTTGACGCCGATGGCACCGGGAAGCGCGAACGCCATTGTCGCAAGACCATTTGAAATCAGGCAGGTGTTGGGCTCGTAGGTCGGATAGAGGCGAGCCATCCACATCTTGATCGCCCCCGTATCGGCGAGAACGATGTCCTTGCGATCCATGGCGGCCCGAATGTCCGCTACGAGCCGTTGTGGCTTGACCGGAAAGGAGCCGTCGACCCGCCCCCGGTCGAGCTCCTCCTTGAGGATGGCCCGAACCGCGCTGCTGGCGAAGTTGAGTCCGAAGCTGCGCGAAACGGCGGCAGCAAGGGCATCAAGGGCGGCCGGAATATCGCCCTCGATGCCGACTTCGACGTTGTAGTGGGCATCTACAACCGCCGGAAATTGGTGGATGTGAATGATCGCTTTATCGCCCTCGGGGTTGATCCGAATCGGCGGAAACTCCTGCATCTCGTATCCCACGCTGATGACCAGATCGGCCTGGTCGAACCCGAAGTTCGTGTAGTCATGGACCATGAAGCCCAGCGTGCCCAGTGCGTTCGGATGGTCGTCGGGCATGACACCCTTGCCGTGGAAAGTGGTGGCAACGGGAATGCCGAGCTTCTCGGAAAAGCGGATCAGCGCCTCCTGGGCGCCATTCCGCGCCGCGCCATGTCCGGCGAGCAAGATTGGCCGCTTGGCGGCCTGGAGGGCGGCGGCCGCGCGCGCGATCTGTGCCGGTGCGGGTGCATCGCTGTGCACGCGATTGATCTTGAGCGGCGCCGCGCTGGGGGGTGCAGGCATCGCCTCCACGTCCTGGGGAACGGCCAGATAGGCAACGCCCCGGCGCTCCGTCTGCGCCGTCTTGAAGGCGCTGCGCACCATCTCCGGGATGGCCGCCGGCGCCCTGACGATGTCCGCCCATTTGGACACTGGCTTGAACATCGCGACGAGGTCGACGAATTGGTGGGTTTCCTTATAGATCCGGTCGAGGCCGACCTGTGCGGTGATCGCGACCAGCGGCGTGCTGTCGGCATTGGCGTCGGCTACCCCGAGGAGGAGGTTGATCGCGCCGGGACCCAGTGTCGCCGCGCATACCCCGGCTTTGCCGGTGACGCGACCGTACATATCCGCCATGAAGGAGGCACCTTGCTCCGATCGGGCGAGTATGAAGCGGATTGAAGAGCCGTTTAGGGCATCAACGAGTCGGATGTTCTCTTCTCCAGGGATGCCGAAGACGAACTCGACACCTTCGTTCTCGAGACAGGAGACGATGAGTTGCGCCGCCGAAGGACCGTTCACTGTAGCCACCCCATTTTCTTGAGCCATTAAAACAGAATAGGAGAACCAACCGCCAATGTGTAGGTATCCCTCCGTTGTGAGCTCCAGATCAAAGCCCTGCTGTGCGTTGGGCAAGGCGAAATGGGGTGGTGTGGGGAGAATCTGGGTGGAGGGAAGTGCCGCGAAACTATTTTGTTTTGGCTTGCTGGGGGAGGGGTTTCGAGAGCCCGAAGTCCCTTGGC
>JARRNE010000070.1:0-1543 GCA_037385305.1 Chromatiaceae bacterium
GTCATGGGAGCGAGCTTCCGCAACATCGATGAAATCCTGGAGCTTGCCGGCTGCGACTACCTGACCATCGCCCCTGCCCTCCTGGGAGAGCTGGCCTCGACGGAAGGGGAGATCATTCGTAAGCTCGATCCCGACAAAGCCCGCGCGATGGCCATCGTGCGGGTGAGCTTCGACGAGGCCGCGTTTCGGTGGGGTCTGAACGAGGACGCTATGGCCACCGAAAAGCTCGCCGAGGGCATCCGGCTCTTCGCCGCAGACACGGTCCGGCTCGAGCAGTTCGCGCGGGAGATCTGCAAGAATTGTTGAACGAAGGGCCAAAGCGAGACTTACCAAAGCGGTATGCTCACCTGACAGACCACGGTTACCGGCAAGACAACACATTCCAATACTTCGTGTTCTTCGTGTCCTTCGTGGTTCAACTTCCGCATCTAGGTAAGGGCTTCCTCGCCGGTCTGCGGCCATACCAGGCCCGACCGGACAAGGGCTACGGCCTGCCCGACTGCACCTCCATGGAGGCGATGCGCCGGCATGGGCTGAGCGAGGTGCTCACGAACGATGTGCATTTTGCCCGGAGGGCTTCAGCTGCCGGTTGCGGCAGTGGCTTTAGTCAGGCGGCCGGCACCATACGCCAGGCGATCTGCCGCTCGCGGACGCCGGTCCATTGTTGCCCCCCCTTTGCCGCACCACCACGACCGAACGGCGCTGCCCAATGAGCCGTGCGAGATAACGCCAGAACAGCCGCTCCGGGAGCCCGTAGAGGGCGCGACGACGGTTCTCCTTGAGCGGTTTCAGGCCCAGCACCTTGGCAACAGCCGCATCGCGTCGGCTCTATGTGCTCGATACGATCCGCAAGGGCTAGGAGGCAGAGGAACAGGGTCACGCCATCGGCAGCGAGGAGCTGAAGCGCGAGATTGAGTCATGGTGATCTGGTCGGACCCCGCGAAGGCCGATCTGCGATCCACTCATCCTAAAAAGAGCAGTATCCGCAAATGAACGCCAATGAAGACAATGGCTTGTCGGCCGCGCGGGGGGCGGCTTTGGTGTCACTCGGCGGGTGAATGGCGGATAACAGGCAACCATTTGTAATATTTGCGTATGTTGCGTTGATTTGCGGACGAATTGCCGTTTGTGGGTTCATGATTTCATCGCCCGCAACTCCAAGCACTATGCCAAGAAGGTCGCCCAGGACATCGTGGCCAAGACCGGCGTCCTCAACGAACTCCCGCTCGTAGGACGAAGGGTGACGGAGCTCGATGACGGGGCCACCCGGGAGCTCTCGCTCTATTCTTATCGCGGAGCGCAAAGGGTCCTGCCCCTTTTTATGCCCTTTAGCCACCATCCCAGGAAGAGGTTCGGCCAGAGCTTCCTCCATGACTCGGCCGTTATCCGCCGCATCCTCGGCGCGGTGGCGCCCCATCCCGGCGAGCACCTGGTCGAGATCGGCCCCGGGCGGGGTGCCATTACGGTGGAGCTGCTCGAGGCCGCCGGTCGCCTCGACGCCGTCGAGCTGGATCGGGACCTCGTGGAGCCCCTCGCCCAACGC
>JARRNE010000070.1:1627-10394 GCA_037385305.1 Chromatiaceae bacterium
CAGGCCGTCCCCCTCTTTACGATTCGGCCCGGCGCCTTCAATCCGGCCCCGAAGGTCGACTCCGCCTTCCTGCGCCTCGACCCCTACCGTCCCCTGCCCTATCCGGTGGAAGATCGGCAGTGTCTGGCGCGGCTGGTGGCCGCCGCCTTCTCCCAACGCCGCAAGACCCTGCGGAACAGCCTTCGGGGCCTGGTATCCGACGAGCTCCTGCTGGCCCAGGGGATCGATCCAGGCAAACGGGCGGAGGAGCTCTCGGTGGCAACCTTCGTGGTCCTTGCCAATGCGGCTTGCAATGCCTCGGTCTAGCCCTGAACTAACCCACTCTGTCTGTGGTTAGTAACAGAAATGACGGCTGGGGAATGAACGAGCACGCCGAAGAGACGGTCACCTTCGAGCCGGCCCATGAGGGCGCCTTGACGCGCGCCAGCGAGGTCCTTCCGGGCCTGATCCAACTGCTCCCGGTCGCCTCGCGCCCATTCTTTCCCGGCCAGGCTGTCCCCCTCGTGATGGGGGCGAAGCACTGGGCCGCGACCATCAAGGCGGTGGCTGACACCGAGCACAAGACCTTGGGCGTGGTGCTGGTGGAAAGCGAGACGGCGGAGGAAGCGGAGCCAGACGCCTTTTACCACGTGGGCACCGCCTGTCGCGTCCACCGGGTGCACGAGCAGGAAGGCCATCTTCAGGTCTTGGTCGAGTGCCTGCAGCGGTTTCGTATCGAGTCCTGGATCTCCCGCGAGGCGCCCTTCTCCGCCCGCGTGGATTACCTGCCGGAGCCCTCCGGCCCCCCGGACGAAAAGATCAAGGCCTATGCCATGGCCGTGATCAACACCATCAAGGAGCTGCTCCCGCTCAACCCCCTGTACGTGGAGGAGCTTCGGATGTTTCTGGACCGGTTTGGCCCGGAGGATCCGTCCCACCTCTCGGACTTCGCAGCGAGCCTCACCACCTCCACCAAGGAGCAGCTCCAGGAGGTCCTGGAGACCGTCAAGCTGCTCCCGCGTATGGAACGGGTCCTGCTGCTCCTCAACAACGAGTTGGAGCTCGCCCGCGCCCAGCAGAAGATTCGCCGCTCGGTGGAAGAGCGCATGCAGAAGCAGCAGCGGGAATTCTTCCTCCGCGAGCAGCTCAAGGCCATCCAGAAGGAGCTCGGCATTGCCAAGGACGATCGCACCGCGGAGATCGACAAGTTCAAGTCACGGATCGAAAAGCTGACCATCACGGAAGAGGCGCGCAAACGGCTCGACGAGGAGATGGACAAGATGGCGATCCTGGAGACCGGATCGCCCGAGTATGCGGTGACCCGCAATTACCTGGACTGGATCACCCTGCTGCCCTGGGGCACTTACTCCGAGGACAAGCTTGACCTGAAGCGGGCCAGGCGGGTGCTCGACCGGGACCACTACGGGCTCGAGGATGTGAAGCGGCGCATCCTGGAGTTCCTCGCCGTGGGCATCCACAAGGGGGAGATCGCGGGCTCCATTATCCTGCTCGTGGGCCCGCCCGGCGTCGGCAAGACATCCATCGGTCGGTCCATCGCCGACGCCCTCGGGAGGCGGTTCTACCGATTCTCGGTCGGCGGCGTTCGGGACGAGGCGGAGATCAAGGGCCACCGGCGGACCTATATCGGCGCCATGCCCGGGAAGTTCATCCAGGCAATGAAGGACGCAGGGACCGCCAATCCGGTAATCATGCTCGACGAGATCGACAAGGTGGGGGCCTCGTACCACGGGGATCCGGCCTCGGCGCTCCTGGAGGTCCTCGACCCGGAGCAGAACGTTGACTTCCTCGATCACTACCTGGACCTGCGTTTCGACCTTTCAAAGGTGCTCTTCGTCTGCACCGCCAACCAGGTGGACACCATCCCGGCACCCCTCCTGGACCGCATGGAGGTCATCCAACTGTCCGGGTACATCGCCGAGGAGAAGCTGCAGATCGCCAGAAGATACCTGCTGCCGCGACAGGTCGAGCGGGCCGGACTGGCAAAGGGGACGGTAAAGCTCGACGCGGCCACCCTGCGCGCCCTCATCGACGGGTACGCACGGGATGCCGGGGTACGGCGGCTGGAGAAGCAGCTCGGCAAGATCGTGCGCAAGGCGGCGGTCAAGCTCCTGGAGGGAGAGCAGGCGCCCATCATCGTCGGTGCTCCGGAGCTCAAGCCCTATCTGGGCAGCCCCGTCTTCCGGGACGAGCGCAGGCTCGCCGGGCCCGGGGTGGTCACGGGCCTCGCCTGGACCCCCATGGGTGGGGCCACCCTGTCCATCGAGGCTGCCGCAACCCATGCCTTCAGCCGCGGCTTCAAGCTCACCGGGCAGCTCGGGGACGTCATGAAGGAGTCCGCCGAGATCGCCTACGGTTACGTGGTGAGTCATGCGGAGCTGTTCGGCGCCGATCCAGGCTTCTTCGAACGTTCATTCATCCACCTGCATGTCCCCGCCGGCGCCACCCCGAAGGACGGGCCCTCCGCCGGTATCACGATGGCATCGGCCCTCCTCTCGTTGGCGAGGAATGAGGCGGTGCGACGCATCGCCATGACCGGAGAAATCACCCTGACCGGTGAGGTCTTCCCCATCGGCGGGGTCCGGGAGAAGCTGATCGCGGCCCGGCGGGCCGGCATCCGGGAGATCCTGCTGCCGGAGGACAACCGTGGGGATTTCGAAGAGGTCCCCGAGCACATCCGGCGGGGCCTGACTATCCACTTCGTCCGCCGATTTGCGGAGGTGGTGCCGCTGTTGTTCAAGGAGAAGCGGGCCGGGGGAAGCGGGTAGCGGTCAGAGGACAGAGGACAGAGGACAGAGGACAGAGGAGCAGGATGATACGACTCGGGAGACAAAGTCCGCAGGGGTTTTCTGGGCTTGCTCTTCGACGAAGGGATGCTCGGGCTTGGGACCGCGATTCCTTGGCGGGTGCGCCTGGAGGCCGCTATCGGGGCAGGTCCTCGAGGCACTGCCTCAGGGACACTTGCCAGTGCGGGAGGGCCAGCCCGAAGGTCTCCCACAGCTTGGTGTTGTCGAGCACGGAATACAGGGGACGTCGGGCCGGCGACCGGTATCCCGAAGAGGGGATGGGCAACAGGTTACAGGTCAGGCCGCTCAGCTCCAGGATCGCCCGGGCAAACCCGTACCAGCTGGTCTGCGCGCCCCCGGTGACGTGATAGAGTCCCTTGATCCGCTCGGGGTCGATCTCGCCCCGGAGCATCCGGTGCAGCACCTGGGCCGTGATCTCCGCGAGCATCCGGCTCCAGGTAGGCCCACCGATCTGATCGTCCACGACCCGCAGCTCATCCTTCTCCCGGAATAGCCGCAGCATGGTCAGGAGGAAGTTGCTCCCCCGCACGCCATAGACCCAGCTGGTGCGGAAGATCACCGCATTGGCCCCGGAGGTCATCAGGGCATGCTCACCCCCCAGCTTGGTCTCGCCGTAGACATTGAGTGGACCCGGCCGGTCGTCCTCCCGGTAAGGTCTTTCCGAGTCCCCTCCAAAGACGAAGTCCGTGGAGTAGTGGATGATGGGGGCACCCCGTTCTTTGAGCAGGGCCCCCAGCATCCCCGGTGCCGCCGCGTTGATCTGCTGCGCAAGCTCACATTCGTGCTCGGCCCGATCCACAGCGGTGTAGGCGGCCGCGTTGACGACCGCATCAGGCGCGCTCTCTTGCAGCAGAAGACTCAGGGAGCGGGGATCCGCCAAATCGACCCGTGGGCCACCCTCCCCCTCGAGGGAGGCGGCGATGACCTGTCCCACGGGGGCGAGCGTGCGTTGCAGCTCCCAGCCCACCTGGCCGTTGGCGCCGAGGAGCAGGATCCTCGGTATCGGCCCGGCTTCCCCAACCATGTCAGCCCCCCTCGTAGACGGGCAGTCGACCCGTGGGGATGTCACCGAGCCGCAGGCCTGCCAAGTCCTTCGGGGACAGGGCCGGCTCTCCCTCGAGCGGCCACTCGATACCGATCTGCGGGTCGTCCCAACGCACGCAAAGCTCGGTCTCCGGGTGATAGTAGTCGGAGCATTTGTAGCTGAGCAGGGCCTCCTCGGCCGTCACGTAGTAGCCGTGGGCAAAGCCCTCCGGCACCCAGAGCTGGCGCTTGTTCTCCCCGGAGAGATAGACCCCCACCCACCGCCCGAACCAGGGGGAGTCCAGGCGCAGGTCCACGGCCACATCAAAGACCTCCCCCCGGACCACCTGGACCAGCTTCCCCTGGGAATAAGGATGCTGGATGTGCAGACCCCGCAGCACCCCGTGCCGGGAATAGGCCTGGTTATCCTGGACCAGATCCGCCGGGACGCCGTGGCTGGCGTAGCGGTCCCGGTGCCAGCTCTCCAGGAAGAAGCCCCGCGCGTCCCCAAACACCTTGGGCACGATGATCAGGACGCCTGGAAGGTCCGTAGCGACGAGGTTCACGGCGCCAGCCCCCGGTCCAACAGACCAACAAGGTATTCGCCGTACCCACTCTTGCTGAACGCCCCGGCTGCCTCCCGCAAACGGTCGGCATCGATCCAGCCCTTCTGGAAGGCAACCTCCTCGGGACAACAGATCTTCAGGCCCTGGCGTTGCTCGATGGTCTCGATGAAGTTGGCCGCCTGCATGAGGGATTCGTGGGTCCCGGTATCCAGCCAGGCGATTCCACGCCCGAGCTTTTCCAGATAGAGCGCGCCATGGTCCAGATACAGGTTGTTGAGATCGGTGATCTCCAGCTCACCACGGGCGGATGGCTGCAGGGTCGCGGCGAGCTCGCAGACCTTGCCGTCGTAGAAATAGACGCCGGTCACCGCATAATTCGACTTGGGGCGCCGGGGCTTCTCCTCCAGGCTGATCACGTTGCCGCCCGCATCGATCTCGGCCACCCCATACCGCTCAGGGTCCTTGACCCAGTAGCCGAAGACGGTCGCGCCGCGCTCCCGGGCGGCGGCCTTGAGCTGCTGCACCAGGCCGTGGCCGTAGAAGATGTTGTCACCCAGGATGAGGCAGCTTGGATCCCCGGCGACAAAGTCCCGCCCGATGATGAAGGCCTGGGCCAGCCCCCCCGGATAGGGCTGGGTCGCATAGCTGAGCTGGATGCCCCACTGGGCGCCGTCCCCCAGCAAACCGCGAAACGCCTGCTCGTCACGCGGCGCCGTGATAATCAGGATCTCCCGTATCCCTGCCAGCATCAGGACCGACAGGGGATAATAGATCATGGGCTTGTCATAGACCGGCAGCAGCTGCTTGCTGATCGACTGTGTCAGCGGATAGAGGCGGGTCCCGGATCCGCCCGCCAGAACAATCCCTTTCCGATTCACCCGGCTCACCTCCCGGCCCCGTCTAAGAGACTGTGAAATTATTGGATATTCCGCCCCGAGACGCCTTCCGCCGTAGGATGGGCAAAGCAACGCGTGCCCATCAATCAGCAGGTTAGGCGCTTGGGAAGATGGGCACGCTGCGCTTTGCCCATCCTACCAAGGGTGCCTTGACAATCTCCTAAGTCCAGCCGCCCCCAAGGCGCTCGCCCCGGTAGCTGCCGTCCGTGACGCGGGCACACCACGCCTGATTCTCCAAGTACCAGGCTAGGGTTCGGCGCAGCCCGCTCTCGAGGCTCTCCTCGGGCCGCCAGCCCAGCTCCGTCTGGAGCTTTCGCGCATCGATGGCGTAACGCCGGTCGTGTCCCGGGCGATCTGTCACAAAGCGCTTGAGCTGCGCGTGGGGGCGGTGGGGAGAGGTCGGCACCAGGTCGTCGAGCAAGGTGCACAGCGTATCGACCACCTGGAGGTTCGTGCGCTCGCTATCCCCGCCCACATTGTAGACCTCGCCCGGACGGCCGGCGTCCAACACCCGCCAAATGGCGCGGCAGTGATCCTCCACATAGAGCCAGTCGCGGACATTACCCCCGTCCCCGTAAATCGGAAGCCCCTCTCCGTCCAGGGCCTTCAGAATCATCAGGGGTATCAATTTCTCCGGAAACTGGTACGGCCCGTAGTTGTTTGAGCAATTCGTGGTGAGGACGGGGAGCCCGTAGGTATGGTGCCAAGCGCGCACCAGGTGGTCGGACGCAGCCTTCGAGGCAGAGTACGGGGAGTTGGGGGCGTAAGGCGCCGACTCCGTAAACTTCCCCGTCGGACCCAAGGAGCCGTAGACCTCGTCGGTGGACACGTGCAGAAACCGAAAGGTCTGCTTGCCCGGTAGCCCGAGCTGCGACCAGTGATCCCTGGCGCAGTCGAGCAGATTGAAGGTGCCGAGCACGTTGGTCTCGATGAAGGCCGCGGGGCCGTCGATGGACCGGTCCACATGGCTCTCGGCCGCAAGATTGACGACCGCATCGACTTCGTAGTCCGACAGCAGACGTTGCACGAGGGGGCGGTCGCCGATGTCGCCCTGCACGAAGACATGCCGCGGATTGCCGCGGAGCGCGGCCAGGGTGTCGAGATTGCCGGCATAGGTGAGCTTGTCCAGGTTCACAACACGCGCATCGCTGGCGCGGATGACGTGGTGAACGAAGTTGCCGCCGATGAAGCCGGCGCCCCCCGTGACCAAGAGGGTCTTCATGGGAGCTGCCTAGAAGGGGATGTCGTCGTCGAAGTCGGGCTTGTCTGACACGGATCCCGTTCCACCCCGCTCGGACGGACTGCCACCGGGCTCGTCAAAGGGCACCGAGCCGCCGCTGCCGCGGCTGTCGAGCATCTGCATCTGGTCGGCCAGGATCTCCGTGCTGTAGCGATCCTGTCCGTCCTGACCCTGCCACTTGCGAGTCCGGATCTTGCCTTCGATATAGACCTTGGCCCCCTTGCGCAAGTACCGTTCAGCGATCTCCCCGAGCTTCCCGAACAGGACGATCCGGTGCCATTCCGTGTGGTCCTGGCTCTCCCCGGAGCTGCGGTCCCGCCATTGCTCGGTGGTGGCAATGCGGATGTTGGCCACGGCAGTGCCGCCCTGGGTGTAGCGCACCTCCGGGTCAGCCCCCAGGTTCCCGATCAGGATCACCTTGTTAACGCTTCCTCTGGCCATGTATCCCTCTTGCGGACTGAAGGTTCACACCCGTTCAACAGGATCGCCGGTCTTGTGAATCGGGTGTTGCGACTCAGATCACGGGCTCACCCAAAGGGCGACCCCGGTGCTCCCCGTCTCCCTCGCGCCTGCGAACCTCGGGGCCGGCGGCTGCCGCTCATGCGGCGCAGGGACAGGTTCGACGCATGGGAATCAGGGATGAGCAGACAGAGCCTGTAATCTTGCCGAATCGAGCCGGCGATTGTCCACCTTGACGTAGGCAAGGCCCTCCTCGGCAACCACCACGGCGTCCTCCACCCCGGGAATCTCGAGGAGGCGCCGTTGTATGGTCGCCACATCGCCGCCCGCGAGGTCTCCCACCCGGATAACCTGGGTGGCGACGCGCTCGGGCCGCGCCATGGAACGTGCGACCAGAAACCAGAGGCCGGCGGCGGCCGCGCAGAAGAGCAATACGGCCTGCTCACCCAGCCGTTCATGGACCCAGCCCCCAAGCAGTCCCCCCAGGAAGGCACCGGTGAACTGAGAGGTCGAGAACGCGCCCATTGCCGTGCCCTTGGTCCCCGCTGGCGCGAGCTTCGCGACCAGTGACGGCAGGGTCGCCTCCAGCAGGTTGACAGCGGTGAAGAAGACAAGCAACAGGAGCGCAATCTCAACCAGCCCCTGATGGAAGAGCGCCAGCCCCCCGAGGGCGGCGGCAAGCATGGCGACCGCGCTCACGAATACGCCCTTCATGTGTCCCTTGCTCGGGTGAAGATCCCAAAGTCGAGCCGCAACAGCTCCCTGTTCTTGATGACGCCGAGGAGCTGGTCCGCCACCGCCTCCACATCCCGATGCATGCTGGAGTGGTCCGGGTCTGGTACGACAAGGGCCAGGATAAGGATGCCGGCGGCCGCCAGAAAGGCCGTAAACCAGAAGACGCCGCTCAGACCAAACCCGTGGGCGATCGCCGGGCCCAGCACCAGCGCGAGCGCGAAGGCGAGGCCGATGCTGAGGCCGATGCCCGCCATGGCACGGGTGCGCACCTCCTCCCGGGTGAGATCGGCGGCCAGGGCCGTGACCGCGGCGGCGATTGCGCCGCTGCCCTGGAGGACGCGCCCCAAGATGACGCCATAGATGCCCGCCGACATGGCCGCAATGACGCTGCCGATCGTAAAGAGCGCCAAGCCCACGAAGATCACCGGCTTGCGCCCAATGCGGTCGGAGATCATACCGAATGGGATCTGCAGGAGCGCCTGCGTCAGCCCATAGGCACCGACGGCAAGACCGGTCAGCAAGGGCGTGTCCCCAACCAGATCCTTCGCATGCAGTGCGAATACCGGCAGGATGAGAAACAGTCCGAGCATCCGCAGCGCGAAGATAGCCGACAACCCCACCGCCGCCCGCTTCTCGGAATCCGTCATGGGCGAGACCACCCGGCCCGAACGACTCATAGCACGCTCTTTGCCTCCGAAACAAAAGGCTGACTATATTAGCAGCTCACTCCAGCAGCGGGCCCTTTCCTGCGCTTCGACTTCTTACGAATCTGTAACCTATGGCAGCCCCGGATGAGCGGGCGACACTGCGAACGGGTGGGGTGGCGGTCGACACCATCCGCATTCGCGGCGCCCGCACCCACAACCTCAAGAACATTGACCTCGATCTGCCGCGGGACCGGCTGATCGTGATCACCGGTCTGTCCGGATCGGGCAAGTCCTCCCTGGCCTTCGACACCCTCTACGCGGAGGGCCAGCGGCGGTATGTGGAGTCGCTCTCGGCCTATGCTCGGCAGTTTCTCTCCCTCATGGAGAAGCCGGACGT
>JARRNE010000071.1:0-11070 GCA_037385305.1 Chromatiaceae bacterium
TGCAGGCGGGTACAAACGTCTTTTTCATGCTCATCGGGGCGGTCATGGTGCTCGCGATGCACGCCGGATTCGCCTTTCTCGAGCTGGGGACCGTGCGCGCCAAGAACCAGGTCAACGCCCTGGCCAAGATCATGGGTGACTTCGCAGTCTCCACGGTCGCCTACTTCTTCGTCGGCTACACGGTGGCATACGGCACCGACTTCTTCTACTCGGCCAGCGCACTCACCGCGCATAACGGTTTCGAGCTGGTCAGGTTTTTCTTCTTGTTGACCTTTGCCGCGGCCATCCCCGCCATCGTCTCCGGGGGGATTGCCGAGCGTGGAGCCTTCTACCCGCAGCTCCTGGCCACGGCGATCCTTGTCGCCCTCGTCTATCCGTTTTTCGAGGGCATCGCCTGGCACGGCAATCTTGGGGTGCAGAGCTGGATTACGACCGTCTACGGTGCACCATTCCACGACTTTGCCGGCTCTGTTGTAGTGCACGCCATGGGTGGCTGGATCGGGCTGGCCGCGGTCCTCTGGCTCGGCCCCCGCCTTGGGCGGTATCAGAAGGACGGAATGATGACTTCCCATCCACCCTCCTCGATCCCGTTCCTTTCCCTGGGGGCCTGGACGCTGAGCGTAGGCTGGTTCGGATTCAACGTGATGTCGGCGCAGTCGGTGGAGGCCGTAAGCGGCCTGGTGGCGGTGAACAGCCTGATGGCCATGGTGGGCGGCATCCTCGCGGCCCTGCTGGCGGGGAGGAACGATCCCGGCTTCCTGCACAACGGCCCTCTGGCGGGACTTGTGGCCATTTGTGCGGGCTCGGACCTGATGCACCCGATTGGGGCGCTGATCGTAGGAACTGTGGCGGGGGCACTCTTTGTCCTGACCTTCACACTCACCCAGAACCGTTGGAAGATTGACGATGTCCTCGGGGTCTGGCCACTGCACGGACTCTGTGGTGCCTGGGGCGGAATCGCCGCAGGGATCTTCGGGTTGAAGGCGCTCGGCGGCGTGGGCGGAGTGACTTTCCTCGCTCAGCTCACCGGTACTCTCTTCGGTGTGGCGGTGGCGCTGGTCGGCGGAACGGTGGTGTATGGCTTGATCAAGCTGGTGCTGGGTCTGCGGCTGTCGCAGGAGGCTGAGTACCTGGGAGCGGATCTCAGCGTTCACAAGATCACGGCTCAGCCGGACTACAATCGCGGGGAAGTTTGATGACCAAGGCGCAAGCGGCGACGGCCGAGCAATAGGTTGGGACGAAGGCCGGCGGTCAAGGGCAGCGGCGGCGGCGGCGGAGAAGGACGCGGGGTTTGGACTCACGACCCGTCAGCCTGAGGGCTGGCCTGGGCGAGCCCTATTCCCTGTGTCCTCCGTGTGTCTCGCCCTTAGCCCTCGGCCCTGGCTCCTATCCTTTCCGATAACTCGCGCATGCGGACTCGGTCTCGTAGACCGCGACTTCCACCACGGGGAAGCCGCCGCGCTCCACATGCTGGAAGATCAGGCGGGCGATGTTCTCAGCGGTTGGATTCTCCTCCATGACGTAGAACCGCTCTCCGCCCTTGCGCAGCAGCGGCAAGACCGGATCTTCTCGACACAACAGCATGTTGTGGTCGATCTCAGCGGACAGCCAGGCCTTGACGTACTGGCCGATGTCGGCGAAGTCCACCACCATGCCGAGCCCATCGAGGAGGGCGCTTTCCAGCCGGATCACGGCGCGCGCGCTGTGGCCATGCAGGTGGCGGCACTTGCCCTCGTGGTTGAGCAGCCGATGGCCATAGCAGAAGGAGATCTCTTTGGTCACACTGTACATGGTGAAGGGAAGTGGAAGCGGCGTGGCGCTTGTTTCAGCGTCCGAGCGGACTTCTGAAGGTGCGCGGCGTGGGGCGCCTGGCTTCAGTCACACCAGGCCGGCCAGTCTCCACGGCTTCTCGATTCTATACCCCTGCGCGTAGTCGACGCCAATCTCGCGCAGCTTCAGCAAGATGGCGTCGTCCTCCACGTATTCGGCGATCGTCTTCTTGCCCATGAAATGGGCAATCTCGTGGATCGATTTCACGACGCCGTAATCCGCCGGGTCCTGGTGAATCCCGCGCACAAAGGCGCCGTCGATCTTCAGCCAGTCGACCGGAAGCTGTTTGAGGTAGGAGTAGGAGGAGAAACCGCTGCCGAAATCGTCGAGGGCGAACGCGCAGCCCATGGATTTGATGGCGCGAACGATGTGAGAGGCGCGGCCGAGGTGAGTGATCGCTGCGGTCTCGGTGGCCTCGAAGCTGATCCGGTCGGGGGATACCCCGGTCTCGCTGAACAGCTCGCGAAGAAAATCGACGATGCCCTCGTCGTTCATGCTCTGTCCGGAGAGGTTGATCGCGATCCCCCCCATGCGCTCCAGCTGGATCGGATGCTCGGCGGCCCACTGGAAGGCCGTGCGCGCGACCCAGCGATCCACCGCCGACATCCGGTGGTAGCTCTCGGCGGCAGCGATGAATTGGCTGATGTCCAGGGACTTCTCTTCCTCGTCCCGGACCCCGAGGAGCAGCTCGTAATGGGGCCTTAGGGCCGAGCGTGGGTCCACCGGCGCAATCCGCTGGCAGCGCAGGTCCAGTTGGCCTCGATCCAACACCTGATCGACACGGCGCAGCCATTCCATTGATGTCTTGCGGCGGTTGATGACGCCGTTATCGCCGTTGTACAGGAGGCAGCGGTTGCCGCCCTCTCGCTTGGCGGCAAAGACGGTGGCGTCCGCTGCCTGAAGTACGGCCGCGCAGGACGTGTTGATCTCCCCCAGGTCGATGACGCCGATGCTGACGGCAGTGGGAACTTTGGTGTTGTCCCAAGCGAAGGCGAGGTCCGAGACCGCCTGCCGGAGCTCGTCCGCGAGATGCATGGCGTGCTCTCTCTCGCACCGCTTAAGGGTGGCCGCGTATTGATCGCCGCCTAAGAAGGCGAGCATCCCCTTGCCCGCAAGGCGCTGCTTGAGTAGGCGGGCGATTGTTGCCCGGAGCTGATCTGCCGCTTCCAGCCCGAACGTGTTGCGCACGACCGTGAACTGGTCGATATCGATCCAGATCAGGCAGTTGGAAATTCCGTTGCCCACGTCCATCAGGGTACGCGCGAGGTGGGCCTGGAACCTGGACGGGTTGGAGAGCCCGGTCAAGGGGTCGACTTCCGCCTGCTGCTCGACCCGCTGCCTGAAGTCGTCGAGCATGCGGTCGATCGCCCGCTCGCTGAGCGGACGCCGTTCCGCGGACTCGAGCGCCACCTGCCCGGAGACCAGCTTTGTCGCAAGCTGACCCGGGGTGAGGTCGGCAGCCTTGAATCCCCGTTCGTCGACGAACGCGTAGAGCCAGCCCTCCTCGCCGACCCATGCGGTTTTCAATCGCTGACGGCCGCCCGGGGCATTGGTGAGCACAACGAGATCCCCAACCTTCAAAGAGTTGGCCCGTTGCAGGGCGGAGCCCCATTCCGCTGGCTCGACACCCTCCGGCGCCAGGGGGACCTCTCGGTCCCCGCCCCGTCTGGAGTACGGAGCGAGCCTGGGAGGCTCCGTGCTGGCTTCGGCGAGAAGTCTGCCAAGCCGTCCCAGCAATGCCGCCCGGCACCGCGGGTCTTCACCCTGTTTGAGTAGACTGATCTCGAGGAGCGTCTGCCACCCGGCGCTCAGCAGCTCGTCGAAGGCTGCGGGCAGTTGCTTTCCCGCGTAACGTCGATCGAGCTCGGATTGGACGCGCTCCCGACAGTGACGCAGGCGGTCGCGGCCGGCGCAGGTCTTCACGACCCGCTCCAGGTTGCGGTGGTACTTGCCGCGCTGGCGCTCTGCGACCTCCCCGATGGCGTCTGCCAGCTGGTCAAGCAGGCGCCGATCGAGCATCGTCGAGCTGTTGATTTGGCCGAGCAGGTGTTCGACGCTGTCCCGCACGCTGCGTGTCAGCCCTGCGTCCTCGGCTGTCTCGACGAGCCCGCCGATCTCGTCCAAACGGTCCAACAGCACCCGGAGCGGATGATCCTCTTGCACGAAGAACTCCGGGTCCGCGCTTGCAGTGGCCAGAAGGGGCAGCTGCAGCTGCTGGCGCCAGGAATCGGGCGTCGAAGAGCGACTCGCCTCTTGGTGTACAAGCTCCCAAAGCTCGGTTGCCAGGCGGGCGCGCTGCCGGTCATCCCGCTCCAGACCGCCTTTGAAGCCGCGTGCCCTGGCGGCGCGCTCCAGTGCCTCGATCAGGTCTGCAGGCGAGAGGTTGGCGACGGACCCCAATTCCTGCCAGAGCGAGGTGAGCGATGGCTGGATCTCGGGTGATGCATCCCGCGCGCACACTGGGGATGAATCACAATCCGCTGCGACCGGCGGGTCCGAATGCTGAGTCCGCCCCGTGTCCGAGGTTTTCTCCCCCGCGTCGTTGGAAGGGTCCGCGCTTCTGCCCGCCTTTGAGAGTTGACGATGCCCGAAGCCCGACCTGCACCCTTTGTGGGCCGCCCCTTGGCCCCCGATGCTGGCGAAAAGATCCTCGTATAGGGCGCCAAGCTCGCGATCGAAAATTGGCCGGGCGGCGCCGAAGGCGAGCCGAAGCGACGACGGCCCGATGTCCATGGCAGCTGCCAGCTTGCTCAAGGCTTCGGCGATCCGGCAAGGGGCGATGGGCAGATCTTGTACCGAATGCGTCGGAGCTTGGCCGGCTTCAGCCTGGAAGAGCTCCTCAAGCGCTGTCAGCTGCGAACGGAAGTGGTCGGCGAGGTGGGTGGCGAGCTTCTTTGCCTCCAGCGAGCGCTCGAGGGTCAGATCGTCCACCAGCGAAAGCTCTTCTTCCTCCCCGCAACCTGCGCTGCAGTCCGCAGGACCGCCTGGCGCGGGATGTCCGACCGCGCACAGGCGCTCCAGCAGCTCATCCTCAAAACGGTCCGTCCAGCGATTGAGGGCGAAGAGATCCGCGGTGACCTGGTTTCGCTCAAAGTCGGTAGCCGGCTGATTTGCCTGGTCTACCAGGGACCAGATGATGGCCTCCTTCAGCTTGCCCAGGATGCTGCGCAGCCGCGGGTGATCGATGTGTCGGAACGCCGCTGCAGGCAAGTCCTGCCTTGATTGCCAATGGCCGCTAACGGCGGGACTGAGGTCGGGCCGCATGGCTTTTGCCCGCGTGGAAGGGGCGGCAACATGCCGAGCGAGGTAGGTCGCTTCCGTCGGCATCATCTTTTATTCCGGATGAACCCAGGCTTCTCAGGTCAAGCGTGGCTGGTGCGCTGGACCGCGCCTGCACCTTGCTCAGTCTCTGCTAAGCGAATCGGGTGCCATTCAGAAAACGATTTTTTGCTCAACGACATAGTCTCTTTCGAGGCGATCTCGGTGAGAAAAAATGTCTGCTTCTGACGTCAGGAGCTCCTTCTCGCGGCCAACACGGCCCGGCGGCTTGGTTGAGCGATGGGCCCAACCGGTCGAGTTGGCCGAAGACGCGCCGCCACCGGCGGGATCTCAGGATGTCCGCTGCGCCTGGATCGCCTCCAGCACGCCGTCCCAGAAGCGGATACGCGCGCAGATCGCCTCTTCCGCCGCTGCTTCCGCCTCCTCGATCATCCCGGCGTCACCCCCGCAAAGGGCCTCCAGGAGGCGCAGGGAGAGGGGGCCGTGGAAGTCCCCGTCCAGGTGGATGTGGCGCGTCAGGTAGTAATGAAAGGACGGGGCCTGCAGCTCGCTGATGTGCATCTCCCGGAGAAAGTGCCGGAACATCGCCGGGATCACCTGTTCCCGGCCTATCGCCAGCGCGGCGGCGGCGGCATGAGGCTTGTCCTCGCGGATGAAGCAGAAGGTCGTCTCGGAGAAGTAGCGCGCGGGCACGGGCACCAGCTCTGAGTAGAGGGCTTGGTCGATGCCCTGCTGCCTTACCAGGTCGAGGAAGCCTCTCGGGACCGCGCTTTCCGCCCCCACCTCGTCCATGGCTGCACAGTAATGCTCGAAGTGGCTGCCGTAGACCGGCGCGCCGTCCGCGCCAGGCGCGACATCGGATTCTTCCTCCAGTACCAGCTGGTTGATCAGGTGACGGAGGGCCGGATCGCCCTGGGGCAGCCAGGGCGTTCGAGCCGGGGCGACATGCTGCTGGAGGTACTTGACCAGGGACATGAAGTCCCACACCGCAAATACGTGGTGCCGCATGAAGACCTTGAGATCGTCGATGCTGCGCAGGGATTCGTAGATCGGGTGCTGATTGAGCTCGTCCCGCAAGGGGCGGATGTGCTCCAGGTTCAGCTCGGCCATTGGAAGTTTCCTCGTCCTCTGCTCTGTGGGTCCATGATCTCCAACATACGCCGCAGTTGCGGCAGCTGTCGTCCCGCAGTCACCGCAGCGCATAGCTGATGGGGACACGCAGCACCCAGCGTGAGCGTCCGAGCTCTTCGGGGATTGGCCGGAAACGGCCAACATCCTCGAGCGTTCTCACTCCCGCCTGGTCGAGCGAGTCGGACCCGGAGCTCTTTGCCACCCGTACGTCGGTGATACGTCCATCGGCTTGGATCACGAACGAAATTGCGACCTCCCCCTCCAGACCGCGGCGCCGCGCGTGCCGGGGATAGAAGCGGTGCCTGGCAATGGCTTGCTGCAGCTCGGCCAAATAGCGGCTCGCCGTCCCTTGCCGTTCGGCCCCGCCGCCGGTGGAGCGACTGAAGCTCTTAATAGTGGTCCGACTGGCGCCGGCCGCCGCGGCTGCCCGTTTCACCGGCGACGATTTGCGGGCCTTGGATGCCTCTCTCCGTCGCTCCGCGGCGGTCTTCGTCGGCGCATGCAGGTGGTGTGGCCTCGCCCGAGCGTGGTGCACCTTATGGTGTCGCTTTGGCTCCGGCTTCCGCGTCCGGCTGGCGGTGGCTTCGGATTTCGGGGCACTCGTTTCGTTCTTGGGAGCAGTCTCGGCAGGGGCCGTCTCCCGCACCGCGCTGGGCTGGGGCGGTGGCTTTTGGGTGGCCTCCATCGCGGTCTTGTTGTCTGCCTCGAGCTGCGGGGGTGCCGGAGCTTGCGCGGTGTCGGAAAGCGAGCCGGCTGCGGCGGCCTGGGTCTGGAACGTGGCAAGGCTGACGTCGACGAGCGTGCCTCCCCCGGAGCCTGTCTGGCCCGCAGGCCAGGCCAGCACGATGGCCATCAGGAGGCTGAGGTGCACGAAGGCGGAGATCACGAACCCCCGCCTTCTGCAGCAGGCGAGGTGGTGGGCCGATGGACTCACGTCCGGCGCGTCAAAATGGTGAGTCTTTGCAGTCCTCGCGACTTGAGTAGGTCGACCACTGTCACGAACCTTGCGAAGCGGACCTCCGCGTCCACCCGAAGGATGATGGGTGTCTCCTTGTCCAGTGATGCCAAGTGTCCGCGCAGATCATTGACGGAGAGGGGATGCCCGTCAAGAAAGATCTGGCCGGCCTTGTCGATGGCGATCTCGACTTGTTGGCGGGCGGCGCTCTGTGTCTCGGTGGCGGCTTCCGGTAATCGGATGTCCAGCCGTCCCTCCACGATAAAGGTGGCGGTTGTCAGCACGATGGCCAACAGCACCAACATGATGTCGATGAAAGGAATGACGTTGATGGTGTCGATGCGCTTCATTGGGGACGAGACCTGCGCCAGGCTGCCGTGAGCACCTCGACCTTTCGCACCAGAGCGTTGTAGAACACGATCGCGGGAATGGCGACCACCAGGCCGAGGGCGGTTGCCTTCAGGGCAAGGGCGAGGCCGAGCATGATGGTGGCCGTGTCAATGGATCCGCCCCGGCTGATGTCATAAAAGGAGATGATGATTCCGAGTACCGTGCCGAGCAGCCCGACGTAGGGTGCGTTCGCTCCGATGGTTGCGATAGCCGTGAGGTTGCGGGTCAGGGCGACGTTCAGCTGAGTCTCGTCGTCGAATTGGGCGATATCCACCGATCTGAGGTAAAGAAAGCGCTCGATCACAAATCCGAGCAGGAGGAAGCTCATTGAGCCCAAGACGCCGAAGATGCCCAAATCCAGATAGTCCTTCAACAGCTGCATGGATACCTCATCAGCTCTTCAACCTCAGCTTGGAACGTACCGATCAATCCGGGTATTTTTCGCGCCTATGGCCTTGCTACGCGTCGATTTCTTCGCGTATGCCGGGCTAGCTTCCCATGAACTCACTGTTTCCCTTAACCGAATTCTGATGTGCTGGAAGCGATGATGGTAGCAGCACTCGCAGCGGTGGCTCTGATTGTCGGTGTCGTGGGGACCACGGAGGTAGTCACTCACCCGCCTCGAGCGACGGCCGAGCAGGCGATCCGGCCGGTGGTGACGGTGCAAGGCGTCCGAAGCGACGCCCCGACGTCGGGTGAGCACAAGGCCCGCGGAAGACACGAGGACCTCCGCATGGAGGCCTTCCCTTTCCTGAGGGAGCTGGCCGTCGGTCCGGCCCTTGGTCTTTCGGCGGTCTGAGCCGGGGGTGTGCCCGCCGCGCCGTTTCAGGATGCCTTGGAGCCGCCCAGGCAGGGCGGCGAGTCCGGCGCGCTGCCGCCCTTCTCGAACCACTCCTCCGGTGTCCAGGTATGTAGGGCGAGGGCGTGAAGGCCGGAGGCCAGCTCCTCGCGCAGCAGCTCGTTGACCAAGCGGTGGCGGGCAACGAGCTTGCTTTCGACAAACCGGTCGCTCACGACGACCACCTTGAAGTGGGACTCGGCCCCTTCCGGCACGCTGTGCATGTGGCTCTCATCGACGACCTCCATGTGCAGCGGGCTCAAGCGGGCCTGCAGCCGCTCCTGGATGCGTTCTCTGCGGTTCATTGGCGCTTGCTGGATCTGATCTGCAGAATCTCACGTTTGGGCTGGGGCTGCCCTGCTCTCGACAGAGTGAGGGCGGCGGCGGCCGCCTGCAACTCCGCAGCCGGAGTGTCGTAGAGAGGCGCCGTTAGGCGCAGGCGATTAGCGCTCTCCCTCAGCTGTGCGCAAGGGGTCGGGTACGGGCCCGTCGAGACACGCCGTAAATACGTTCCATGCAGGCTCCACGGCGCCCTCCGTGGCGCCGAGGGTCCCGCCGACCCGTACCCGACCCCCGTCTTGGTTTTCAGCTGAGCCACGACGGTAATCGCCTGGGCGCATGTCCCTGTGCCGAACCTGAAGGGGCCTGCGGCAAGGCTGCGCTCTCCTTATTAGCCCCCCACCACGCAATGCGTGGCCTCATGAAATCAGTAACTTAGTTGAAGTTACTTGGAAGCTCGAGGACGACGGAGCTAACGGCCATGGCGTCAGCGCCACCCCAGAGAACCAACATGGGAGAAAGTCGGTCGCTGCCGCCATGACCGTTTCCTCACCCCGGCCCTCTCCCAGTGGGCGAGGGTGACAAGGAGCGCGCTACGCGCGACTTTCATCGTAGAGGCCCCGATTCTCTATTTGTCGGAGTCACGTCCGGGCGAGTAGATCTGGCTGGGGAAGAGGGCGACGTTGGACTTGTCGCCCAAGTCCCGGATCTTTCCCTGTCCTTGCTTCTCGACCTCGTCGATGCGGATGACCGCGTGCAGCGGAATCATGGTCCGGCTGACGCCCTTGAATTCGGACTTGAGCCTTTCCGTCGAGGGGTCCACCAATAGGCTGCTGGATTCCTCGAAGAGGAGGTCTTCCACCTCCACGAACCCGTAGAAGTCCCCTTGCCGCACCCGCCGGGCATAGATCTCATAGACCTTGCCCTGATTGAGAAAAACTATCCGAAAGACGCGCATCTTGATCTAGTGCATCTCCTCGCAGCTGCCGGCATTGCAGCGCAGTAGGAATTCCTGACCGCCCTGGCAGTCGACGCGATGGATCTCGTACTCCGGGTGCTTCTCGACCAGGACCGCCCCTTGGCCCGTCAGATCACACCCGTGAGCCCGGGCGTACTGCTCGGCGTAATAGGCCCAGACCCCCGTGTCCGCACGGTCGTTGCCGGCGACCATGCTCCCCCCCTGGGGGCGATCGTCCGCGGTCGCTGGAGGGGCACCCGCACCTTCCGCTACCAGGGGGGCTGCCGTCTCCTGAGCAGCGGCGGGCGGCAGAGGTGACGCTGGCGCCGCCTGCTGGCTGGCAGGAGCGGCTTCATTGCTCCAATTGGTGGGTCCCCACAGTCCCGGACCCTCGGTTTGCGCGATTTCTTTGCTCTCCTGTGCCGTCGGTGGCGCCCCAAGGTCACCCGGTGTCTGCAAGGGCGGCAAGGCATTGGCCACTTGGGGGGCTGTTGCAGCCCACGCCGTGTTGAGGGAGGCGAGGGAGTGCATCAGGTCCTTGTTGTAGGCCTCGGTGAAGTGGCGTTTCTGCTCTTCCTTGGTCCCTCGGTTGGTGATCAACTCTGCCCCGACGGTGACCTCTACGCCGTGCGTACGCGGAAAGAATGCCGCTTGTGCCTGGACCAGGGGCGGCTTCGCCCCGGGGACCTGGACACCTGTGATCTGCGGATCGGGCGTGTCGAGCGTGCGTTGCAGCAGCAATCGGTTTCCGGAGGAGTCCACGATTTTCCATCCGTTGCTCACGGCGGCCCCCATCGCCACTGATTTGGCATTCTCCATGTTCGCCCCGGGCAGCAGGGTGTGGGGTTTGCCGGGATCGTAGGGGATCATCGGAGCCTTCGCGGGTCCTGTGGTGGTGCAGCCTGCCAGGAGCAGGACGGAGAGCGCGGATGCGGCAAACAAGTGGGAACAGATAGGCCGCTTCAAGAGGTTACTCCGTACAACTGCGTATACGCGGCCCCAAAGGGTGCGCGAGGAATCTGGCCGCTCGGGTCAATCAGGAGAGAGCGCCGCTCGCGCCGGAGGAGGGGGCAAAGGCAGCGCCCAACCTTGCCCCGCAGCAGCGGGGCCTGTCGGGGGCAAATCAAGGGATCGCTGCCCGTTGCCCATACGGCACCACCGAATTTTCCGATAGGATGTGCGCGGTTGGCAACCTCTCGAGGGGGCCGCAACGGCGGAGGGCGCCGGAACCACCCGCGGTGGCTCGCGGAAGATCCTCGCCCCGTCTGCCAAGACGCACGGCAAGGTACGGACCGCGCCTGGGCCACCCTCGGGGTTCCCCTCCGTCGGCTTAGGTGCCGACCTGCCGTTGCTCGACAATTCTGCGAAGATCCGAGCGGTCGAGCTCGCTGAGGTCGGCGAATTCCACGC
>JARRNE010000072.1:0-7667 GCA_037385305.1 Chromatiaceae bacterium
GCGGTAATCACGGTCCATCCGTTCCCGCAACTCGGGGGCGTAGCGGCGCATCAGACGCAGCCCCGGTCGGCGGATTTCGACGAGACGCACCGCGGTCTCGGCAAACACGGTCGCAGTGCGGGGCGAGCGGTCCAGGGCGGCCAACTCGCCAAACATGTCCCCGGCGGAGACGGGAAAGGTTTCATGGTTGGCGATGACGTCCTCGATGCCGCTGAGCCGAAAAAGAGCCGGATCCGGCGCCAGCTCCGAGCTTCCCGGCGTCGGTGAACCCAGCTCCGGAATCCTGGGATTCCTGAAACCAGGAAAAAGGGATCTCAACAAGCCACGCCGTGCGCGACGGCGGCGCCCCAGGCGGGCCGCCGGCAGAGGCGGGCGCGTGACACCGCGGACCTGCCCCTCCAGCACCACAAACGCGGAGTTGCCGTAGTCGCCTTCCCGCAGGATCACGTCACCCGGCTCGCACGTAAGCAGTCCCGCGTGCCGGGCCAGGATGGTCCGCAGCGAAGAGACACTCGGGAAGCCGGTTTGATCGAGACCACTGAACGGCGTATGGACCAGGATCTGATCGATCTCCTCTTCGCTCAGCGCAGGGCGGAAACCGTCGAAGCTGACAGCCGGGCTAATCATGCTTCCAATTCCAAATCGCCGTCGGGGACCGCGATGCAGGTCAGGCATGACCCCTCTTCCGCCGCTGCGTCGTGCTCGCTCGTATAGCGCACCGTCCCCGAGCGCACGGCCACTGCACAGGTCCCGCAGTTGCCCGCACGGCAACCGCTCTCGATGTCGATGCCGTGACGCGCCGCCAGCTCCAGCAGGCTGGCATCCTTTCCGTCCCAAGTCAGCGTTGTGCCGGACCTTGCAAAGCGCACGAGCATCCGCCGTGCGGGTTGCAGATCGGACTCTTCGTCCGTGGGCAAAGCGGAGAAGGTTTCCACGTGTATGCGGTGGGCCAGAACACCCCAATTTGCCAGGCCGCTTCGCAGGGACCGGACCATTTCCGGAGGGCCGCAGAGGTAGAAGTCGAAATCCCGCCCGGGCAGCTCCTGACGCAAGTACTCGACCGTAATACGGCCCTTGGCGTGGTAGTCGCGGCCCAGTCGGTCCTGCTCGCACGGCCTGCTGTAGCTGATACGGAGGTGCAATCGGGGCAGCTCGCGTTGCAGGCGCTCCAGCGTGCGGCGCTGGATATGGTGACTGCCGTCGCGTACTCCGAAAAACAGCCAAACATCGCGTTGCGGGTTTTCCGACGCGATGGCGAGCAACATGCTCAGGATGGGTGTAATGCCGATCCCCGCTGCCACCAGCACCACCGGTGTGTCAGCGTGGGGGTCCAAATGGAAGCTTCCGGTCGGTGCGCGTACCTCGACGAGGTCGCCGATTCGCAGCTGGTCGTGAATATAGGCCGAGGCGACCCCGAGGGCTTCCTGGCGCTTGACCGTAATGCGGTAGTGATCGGGGTGGTGCCGGTCCGACAGAGAATAGCAGCGCACCGTGGGCTTGCTCTGTCCCGGGATCTGCAGCCTCAGGGTCAGGTACTGGCCTGGCAGGAATTCAGGCAGTGGGTGCCCGTCGTGGGGCGTGAGCAGAACGGAACAGATCCCAGCGGCATCCTTTACCTTGTCACGGATCTCGAAATGCCGGTATCCCTGCCGGGCGATCGGCTCGCAGCGCTGTGCATACGCGGTCGCCGCCCGGGTCAGCTGCTGCTGCCACAGCTCGTCGTTGCGGCGACGCAGCTCGTGCTGCATGCCCAGGCGGCGCACCCCGGCGTACGTCTGCACCAACAGGAATCCGGAGAAGATTACGGACAGAAGCAGCAGCCCTACAAATACGGGCCTTCTGTCGCTCGGGCCCCGATCGTCGGCAGCGATGCGGGCCATGGCAGCGCGCAGCTGCGCCACGGGGTTCGCCCCGGATTCAGCCGCTGCACGCATGCGCCGCCATTGAAGTGAGTCCGACGGCGGCATCATGCCTGGTGCAGGCTCACGACCGAGCTCCCATTGGAGACTCGCGGCGACGGCGGAATCGAGTCGCCGCAGCCGCTCACGCACCGACGGCTCGTCCGGCCCGTTCATGAAATCCAGCCGTTCCAGCGGGCTGCCGCGATGGCAGCCGAAGCAGTAACGCCGGAACGGCACCAGGGGCGATTGCTCGGTCAAGGTGAGGTCGGTGACCCCAAGCAGCCGCGGCGGCGGCATGTCCGACGGCATGGCGCAACAGACCTCGGGCAGGGGGCTCGCGTCCATGGCTTCAAGGAGAGCCCGTACCAGCTCCCTGCGGCGCAGGGGTCCGGAGCGTAGCAGCCGGTCAAGGGCTCCGCCATCGATTGCGGAGGCAAGGGTTTCGAACTCGTTGCCGGATGCCCGCCTCAGCAAGGCGACATCGGTCGCATTGAACAGCTGGGCGATGCCAAACACCCCGGAGCTGTCCCGAGCATCGATGACCTTGAGCGGCGATCGGACGGTCAGCGGATTGAGCTCGTCTGGCAACGGGGCCACCGCGTTGAGGCCGCCGCCGTGATCGTTGAAGCGCGAGCCGAGCCAGGCGGTCAGCCGGTCCCATGGGCCCGGGATGTCCTGGATGGGATCACGGTTGGCCAGGCGGGGGTTCGCAAGCGGGATGCCGTATCGCGGCCATACCGCTCGCTGCAGGCGAAGCAAGCGCCGCTGACCCAGACTGTCCTGCGTGAATTGGCTCGGTGCCCACAGGAAGGACAGCGCCAGGTGCAGCATCTGGCGTCGGCATGCAAGCCCGTCCTCTCCGCGCCCGCAGCCCTGCACCCAGATCTGCTGACTGGTAACGACGCGGTTGCTGTAGCGGGTGAGCGCGTCGAAGCGCTCGGCGATGCTTAGGGGCCGGAGCAGAGGCACGCCCTGATAGTCCGCGTTGATGTTTGTGCCCCGCGCCTCGGCGATGCGCTGGGCCACAGCCGGGTTCACATTGGTCTCGGACCAGGGGCGAACGGAAAATATTGCGGCGCCGTTCTGGTGACAGGTCATGCAGAGCGAACGAGCGGCGTAGTAGACCTCCGGCTGCGCCCCATCCCGGTAGCTCTCCACGATCTGGTACTCGTAGCGCCCGGCCGTCTCGTTGTAACTGATAACCTCCAACTGGGCCGCCTGCTCGACGTACCCCACGAACAGGCGGCCGCGCAGGGCGGCGACACCAGGCCGATCGGTTGCACCGTCAACCGTCGCCAGCACCCGAGGCAGCTCATAGCTTCCCTTGGCCCTGACCAGGGAGCGGCCATCCGGAATCAATAGGGTTAGGATCTCGCCTCCGGGGGCCTCGTGTCCCAGCCAGGCGAGCAGCGCCTCGAAGGGGTAGGGCAAGCCGCCGTCGCGGGCGATCATCCGGTCCAGCAGGGACCGCGTGCCGGCGGGGGGGAGGTTACTGTCGGCGAGATCCAGCTCCGTCGCTGTCGGCGCTGCAGGTGCGCCGGCGCCAAAGGCACACAGGACCAGTCCGAGGGCCGGTAGCAGCCTGGCGGTCCGGGTACCTCTGACACCGTCTGCACCCGCAGTGGTCAACCGCTTCATGCCTTCAAAGGGTCTTGAGAAACTCGATCAGCGCGGTCTTGTCGGGATCGCTTAGGTCGATACCGAATTGATGGCCGCGATTGTCCGCGTAGTCGTCGCATCGGGTGAAGACGGGGGCGTGGGGATCCACGCTCCCCATGTAGCCGACCGGCGAGCCGGCGGGCAGGGTCAGCTCGAGGAAGCTGTTGCCGTCCTCGCGCGTCGGCACCGCGATGTCCTCGGGCACGCGCGACACCACGAGCCGGCGATGCTTTTTGGCCTGGGGATCATCAGAAGTCAACAGCTCCCGCATGGCCTGCTCGAACGACTTGACGCGCCCCTTGACGGTGTGGTCAGGCGTGCCGTCCGGCAAACGGGCATAGGGGCCAAGGGCGTTGTTGTGCAGCAAAGGTGCGCTGGACCACACACTCAAGAGGGATACATTGCGCATATAGCCGCGGCCCCCATCCACCGTGTTTCGCATGCCGAAAGGATTGCGGCCTCCCACCAGCGGCAGCATGGGATTAACCACCTTCGGCAGCGAGCCGGGGGACGTGCGCTGCTTGTAACTGAGAGAGGAAAATTCGTCCCAGATGTGGCCCGCCAGGTGATTGGTCTGGATGCTGCGGCAGACGTTGACGCCGATCTCGTGATAGGGCGTCAGCTGATCGTTGCCGAGCCAGTCCTGTTTCCCCTCAACTTGCTGTTTGAGGTCACCGCTGACAGGGTCCAGATAGGCGGCGAGCTCAGGTGAGGCAAGGAACGCTGGAGGGAGCTCGCGGCGCCAAGCGTGGAAACCGCCAAAGATATGGCCCTTGAACAAGGCGCGCATGCTTGCCGGATCGCGGGTGTCCACGAGCTCCGGGATCTTACGGCTGGAGTGGCAACGGGCGCATTGCTCGATGAAGACCTCGCGACCGCGTGGCACGAGCGCGGCGTTGATGTAGGCGCTGCCGTGGGTGCCGTCAACGTCTACTGCCTTGTCGAGGTAGGTGGGTCCGACGGAGAGCAAGTAAGAGAGCAGATCGTCCATCTTCGCGTCGGCGTAATTCCAGTCCTCGCAGTCCTTGGCGCACTGCGCGATACGAAACGGCTTCTGTTCCGTATCGAACACAACCGTCCCGATCTTGGGGAAGTGCGGTGTCCAGCACTCTAGCGCGCACAGGCCGATGTTTACGTACACCCGGAGCAAAGCCAGGTGCTCGCCCACCGAGTCTTCGCCGCCTTTGAGCACGTGACGGGTGCGCGCCATCGACGTGACGCCGGTCAACGGGTGCCTCATCCGCTCCTCGAAAACCGGGCGGTTGTGGGTGTTCATGATGGCGTTTATGGTGCCCGGGTTATGGATGTAGTCGTTTGCCACAAGCGAGGTGTCGCTGGTGCCGGGTCGCTGGGCATCGATCAGCACGCGCAGGTAGTTCCCCTCGGGAAGGCCCTGGGAAAACATGCGCCCCTGGAGGACGTACTGATTGCCAATGCCCCCCATGAGGTTCTCCCATCGCGGGTTCGCCGGGTCCTTGGGCGGGTTGCTGGGGTCGAACGCTACGTGGCAGACGGCACATGCAAAGCCGATGACATAGCGCTTCTGGGCAGCGATTTCGCCTTCTTCGTACGGGCTGGAGCGGGGGTCAAAGCCTTGGGCGGGGTCGGCGTAATACTTCCGAACCCCGAGCACGCCAGTCGCATGCGGGTCGGGGCAATCGTCCAGCCAATAGGTAGCCTCGCTGCCCGGTGTGCAGTCAGGATCGTTGATCAAGCCGAATCGTGCAAACCGCTGGCCGCGGTTGCGCGTGTCGAGCCACGCCGTGTAGTCCGGCATGGCATTCAGGATCTTGACGAAATAGATGTTGTAAAGGTCCTGGTTGCCGAAGGTACCCTTGAACCAGACCTCACGCCCGCGGCGCACCCGTTGGCGGTACTCGTGCGCCCGTTGTGGGTCTTGCCGCGCCAGATCCTGGAACAAGGACCGGACATAGCGGCAGCCTTCGGCGTCGAAGCCGGTAGGCTGGGGCTGATCACAGGCGGGCGGAGGTGTCTCGGGAATCGGTACGATCTCCCAACGCGTGTGTTCCGAGTCCAGGTAGCGCTTCTTCGACGCCAGGGTCTCGTGGAAACGATTCGCGTAGCCGTCGGGGTCGGCCCTCACCTGATCTGAGCCCTGGTACACGCCGGTATCCAGGCCCGCGGCCTTGGCCTGCTCCAGGCTAATGGAGACCAGGTCCCGCGAGTAGGGTTCGTCGGTTGGCAGAGTCCCGGTGTCGGCCATGGAGGGCCAGGGGACGCAACACGCGGCTACCGTGAGGGCAGCCCGCAGCATAGTCTTCATATGCCCCTGCGGGATTGAGCCGAAGGAGGTTGATGGCATGGATTGGTTTTCCTCGATCGATAGTAGACGTCGCATAGCCGGCGGCGAGAAAGGGCACCTCCGGAGTGTCGACCGAAAGACGGAACGCACAGTGACAGCTCGTGAAGCCAACGGTTCGAGGGCCGTCACGCCGACGACGCTCCCTCGCTTCGAATGCAGGCTCCCCCTCCGCGCTATGAGCGCATCGATCGTTGTTGTTGTCGTGCGAGCACGCTGCAATCGCAGTCTACCGTTAACAATAGCCGATATTCACAAGACCGACCTCTGGACTTCGGCGACCTGGTGACCGAGCGTCCCCTGGCGGCCCGGGCGCTCAAGATGCTCTGGCTCTTCGCCGTCTTCTGGCACCTCTCCACCGTGACCTGGTGGCACTAGGTACCCACCGCCGAGCGTCCGCCAGGGAGGTATGCTCGACGGTAATCGCTTCCAAGCTGGAGAAGTCTATTCGTTGTCGTTGTCGTTGTCGTTGTCGTTGTCGTTATCAAGACTGTCGTAAGGACAGGAATTCTCTCGCACCTCATGGTTTCGCTGTCCGAGCTTGGTGGGCATCGAAACGATCCGAGTCAGCAGTGCCGGCTGGTCGTTCAACGCCGTCCAAAACCTCAATGACACCTGGGCAGCATTCGCTCGCGCAACCGGCGCCTGGGGCTACCAGACGCCAATACGGGCCTCCTAGAGATCTTCACCCAGCGCCTTGCCCGCGAAGATTCGCGCGCGCTGTACGGCTGGCATCCAATCGAAGAGGACAGGATCTTTCGGGTGCGGGTCGTCCCCCGCGGCGAGCACCAAGTATTGGTGCGGCAGGAGGCGTAAGTGGTGTTCTCACCGAAGACCAGTCCATTGCGTTTCCAATGAACAAAGGCCTACAGCGCCGAATCGGTCAACCCGAGAACCTTCATGATCAACCTTTCTATCCCGGTCCCTGAGGGTGCCCTTTCCGCACGCCATCTCGATCCCGAGGGCCTCGCCGCCTGGGAAATGCGCCTCGCCGCGTCCATCAAATGGTATGCCCAAGGGCGGATCAGCCAGGACAAAGGCGCGGAGATCGCCGGGCTGAGCCGGACCGCCTTTATCGACGCCCTCTCCCGGGCGCACGTATCGCCCCCTTCCAGGTAACCGCAGAGAGCCTCCGCGAGGAGCCTGCGGATGCGGATTGAGCGGGTGGTGTCGACTGCGTCCCCGTTGATTACGCTCTTCAAGAGCGGCCAATCCGCCCTGCTGCCGGCACTCTTTCGATCGGTCCTGGTCCCGGACCGCGCCGCGCGCCGCGCCGCATATCGCGATCTGTTCGGCAGTGCGCTGGACGACGTACCGCTCAGCGAGTTGCGTATGGCCCTGAACCAAGATCAGCCGGTCGGCAACAACCGGTTCTACGGGGAGATCGAATCCATGACCGGTCAGCGCGGGGAGTTGCGCAAGCGGAGCAGACCGCGGAAATCAAAGGAAGGCGAAATGCCCTTGAATTAATTGTGAATTAATTGAGCCTGGCCTCTTTCCCTCCGAGTAGATACGCCACTTTCTGCATAGCGGGTCTCGCCATGCCCGCAGCCTAGTCCGAGTCGACGCACGGGGAAAGGTGACCCTGTTGACCCCTGACCCTGTTGACCCCCTCATACTCCGCACAGAAATCCAGGTAGAACCTTAGCCAGCGGCGATAGTGGGGGCGCATGTACTCGGCGATCCGAGCCGACTCCAAGGCTCGGTCGAATCGCGCCGCAATCTCTCGGGGTGTCTGAAGCATCGGTGTGGCTGGCCGTCGGATAACTTCGCAAGGCGCTATGTTA
>JARRNE010000073.1:0-1543 GCA_037385305.1 Chromatiaceae bacterium
ATGACGGGGGCAGCGATGCCAGCCGAGAAGACGTTGAAGCCGGCCGCGTACTTGTCTCCCACGATTCCGGAGACTCCGATCCCCGATGCCAGAAATCCGAGCACGACGTCCGCCTCGACTTCGGTTCCAGGGATGTATGCTGCGCCGGCATCTTTCTCGGGGTCACCAAGGAGCGCGCGCAACACGCCGACCGTCAGAGCTCCACTGCCGACGAGCAGCTGGTCGACGGTGCGCTCGAGTGGCTTGGCTGCTTCCGCTTTCAGGTTCTTCGCGTAGTTCGCCGCTCGTAGGGCCTTCTCTTTCCAGTCCGTGAGCGTCATCTGGTTACTTGCTGCCATGAAACCTCCGTATCGGGGGACGCCCCCCGGATTCTGGGATCGCAGCTCCATGGTAGCCTGCGGTCAAGCCGCGCACTACCGCGCACCGATCCGGCACGGATCGGCCTCGAAATCAGCCGGGAAATTTCGCGCTAGTAGCGAGCCGATTTCGTCTCAAGCGCGCCGATTGCAACATCAGCGCGATTGACCGCGACGATTGCGGCTTCGAGCTCGGCGGACGCAACACCATGCGTGCGCAGTCCTCGGAGCAACTTGCGGCACTTGTCGAGCTCGCTTGCGGCCTTGCGGATCTGCGGCCCCAGGTTCTTGCGTTTCGTTCGGACGACCTTCGTTTTTTTCGCCGGTGCTTTCTTGGATGCCATCTCGTCAGTCTACTACGGCAGACGGCCCACGTAGCGCTCTTTGACGGCTGCGCGTCGACCGCGGCCTTCTCGGAACACGAGGTACAGATAGGGACCATGAGGGCAAGCCGCGCAACGCGGCTTGCCGCACTTGACCCACCGCGTCCGCAAGTGCGCCTCGTGACCGTTTACCCAAACCGTCTCCCCTCGCTCGATCGCGCTCGCTAGCTCTTGCACGTCCCGGGCGTTCAACGTCTTCGTTTTCCGTGGCATGTCTTACCCTACCCTTGGATCGCCTCGTGGTCCAGTCTTACCCTACACGAGCTCCTCGAGGCAGTGTGTAGGGTAAGAATAGGGGAGGGCCTACGAGGCCGTGCGAGCAGGGCGGCCGATGGCGAAGCGAATCAACTCCCCGTCCGCTGCAGCACGGAGGACCTCGAGGTCACGGCCCTCGTGGACGATTCGATCCCATTCGTCGGAATCGTAGGACGCGACCAGTTGTCGAGCGCTGGCCTCTGTCGTCTCATCGTCAACAATCTCCTGGTCCGTGCGCTCGACGATGCCCAGCTGCCGTTTCGTGCCGCGGCTCCAGGTCATGAGTCGCGTCCCGTGGGTGTGCTGGACGTACTCCGACCACAGCCGTTGCGACGCGCGGTCACCGTCGGCCGCATCGCGAGCGACGCCCCATGATGTGCGGTGACCATCGAGGCGCGTGGCTTTCGTGGTGATGCCCGCGATCTCCAGTCCGAGCTTGGCGAGGTAGGTCGTGTCTGCCCCGATGCTCGTGACCTTTGCGCCGTGCTCTAGCGTGGGCTCAAACCGCGTCCCCAGTGCGCGTCGCACGCATTCTTGCCAGTGCTGCGC
>JARRNE010000073.1:1583-14128 GCA_037385305.1 Chromatiaceae bacterium
GGGCTGCGCCCCCTCCTCCACCACCCAAAGCATGTGGATGTGTGGATGCCACCCGGCGGGGCCATGAGTCCGTTCCGTGGCCTTCACGTAGTGCTCGATACGCATCGCTCGGCGCATCCGCATCGAGGCACGACCGCTGGCCCAAAAGAGGCGCCACGCTCGGCGCAGCCCATCGTCGAGGGCATCGAGCGACGCCCACCGATCATGCCGTAGGGTCAGCGTCAACATCCGGCATCGTTCCGGGCCAACGGTGGCGACCAGGCGCTGGATTTCGTCCGCTCGTTCCGCGTAGATGGCCGGAGCACAGACCGGGCAGGCATGCACCGATCCGCATCGCTCGACGCCCACCAGCACCACGCCGTTGGTCGTGGCGTGCAGCTGCACGGTGGCGCTGATCCGTTTCTGACCGCATCGGGCCACCCGGCCGCGTACGAGAGTCAAAGAGCCGTCCCAGCTCTGGACCCATGGGGCGAGGATCCGCAATCGCCCCTGCATCCGATAACGTTCATGTTTTCGCTCCCATAGATGCGACCAGGTTGCCGAAGCGGAATCACTGTTTGCGATCTTCCCCAGGGGTGGGGCGGCTTCCGGGTCGCCACCGTCCACCACGCATTGGACCGCCGGGCAGCCCCCCTTGGAAGGGCCGCCCAACACAAAGTTGCTTCCGGCCACCGCTGGGGTACTCTGGCGGTCCCCCCTTGGAAGGGCCGCCGGCACAGGTTGCTGACGGCCTTTCGCTATTTCGGGGCTTTGGCGCGCGAAACCCGGCCAGCGTCCGCCCGGAGCAGTGAAGCGCGTCCATCCATCAGAGGATCGCAGTTCACCGAGAAGCGTCCGCCGGCGGGCCCGCTCTTCACGAGCGATTCTCGCCGCTTCGCTGACCTGCTGGGTGCGCCAAACCGCAAAAGCTTGCGGGTCGGTCGGGGGCCGGGCATGCTCAGCCATGCAGCCCCTCGGGGTTGTGTGTCAGCCCAGCTAGTCCGGCCGTGTTGACTCTTCGGGCCTCTTGTCGAAAGCGGGGGGCCCGAGCTCTTTTGTGTCCCTTCACGGGCCACGAGGATCGTCGACGCGGCCCATGGACCGAAGTTTTCGGCGCGTTTTCCTAGAAAGTCCGGTTACTTCGCCGACTTAGACACAGGTACTCTACAGGCGTCCCGAGGCGCGGAATGGTGCCGAGGATCAATGTTGACCGCGTCTCGGGACTCTCTCGCTAGCGACGCCCGTAGTCGCGCCAGGCTGCCCCGTGGCGGCCGATCGAGCTCGGCCGCGACGATGAGCCTGTAGACCAGGCTACGCGGACTGCGGGTCGTCCTCAGCCGAATCATGAGACACCCGGTGGCTTCTCTGGCAGCAAGTCGCCGATACCATCGACGATGAACATTCTGGCGAGCTCCTCCCCATTCGCTACGGCGCGCTGATAGTGCCGCTCACAGATGGCTCCGGTCTGCTCCACCAGATCCGAGCCATCCACGCGGCGCACTTCAATCCGCATGATGCGGGTGGCTTCGCGGCCGCAGGGGCAAAGAGGCGTTTGGGTTCGGCAGGGCATCAAGCAGCCCCCTGCAAGAGAGGTTCGATCGAGTAGTAGCCGGCAATCGTGGACGGGTCTCGAACGTTGCGAGCTACCGCCCCGCCCCATGAGTTGCCGTCCAGCGTGACGACCATCCCATCAGGGCGGATCGCTTCGACGGTGCCGTGGTGATTGTTCTCATCCATGTAGAACTGATCGCCAGGGAGCGGGTGTTTCGTTGGCGGGAGGCGAAAGAGAAACCCCTTGCGGATGATCCACCACCAGTCCGCCGGAGCGATGCCGACTCGTTTCAACATCGACAGCGAGAAGATGCCGCACCAGTCGGTGTCAGCGCTGGCCGTGCCCTGCAGAGCGTTTGCGTAGTAGGGAGCGGGGTCCGTCTTGCCGAGCTCGCCGCGTATCGCCTCGAGGAGCTCCTCGCGCTTGGCGATGCGTGGGACGGGGTTGGGCGGGTTGATGGCCTCGGGCGCCTCGGGTTCGACCTGGTGTCGCTTGCGGCGAAAGAGTGCGGCCAGGGCGATGAAGCCGGCCCCGATGGCTCCGAGTACACCTACGTGTTTTTTCTGCATGGCACCTTCCAATCGACTTCAACCCAGCGCTCCCCCTCGTGACGCCAAAAGAGCTGCACCCAATCAGGCCAGCGCCACGCGACGCGCCGCATTGCATCCGAGACGACCTCGAGGCTCTGGTAGTTGGCGCAGTACGCCCAGACTCCGCACATTCTCTTTTCGCCGCCGGCGTACTGCGCAACGAGGTTGAACGTGGAAGCTTCAGGCGGGACGTTCCGCTCTTTCCGGAGCAGCTCGTTCAGCTGTGCGACAAATTCGTTTTCTGTGGTCATCAGCACGTAGCTATCGATGAGACTCATTTCAGGTTTCCTCGGCAGACGCCGCTACGGCGAGGATGCGGGACAGACTCAGGGCCGTGTCTCGCGTCAAGCGACAGGCGATTTGGGGCGCCTTTCCGACGTGCATCGTGACGTAAGACTGGCCTTTCAGCAAACGGCGGACGGTGATGGAGGAAAACCCAATTTCGGCTAGTAGCGTGACCGTTGCCTCGAAGTCGGGGGTTCCCATTTCAGAGTCCCTTTCCACCAAGGTACGCATACAGATCACCCGAGGCCTTTGTCACACGAGCCGCGAGATCGCGCATGAACTCACCGTCGTTTCCTTTGAGCGTTTCTGCGGTCTTCCCGAGCTCGGATGCCGCGACTGTGAGGCTCCGAGCCATGCCTAGCAGATCGGGTTTCGTCTCGGCATTCCGCCCGAGCTCGCGAACATCCGCCGTCAAGCAATAGGCGCACGAACCGTCTGCAGCAAGCTCCAGCAAACAGGTGGGACACAAAGACGGGACGCTGGGGTCGTCCTCGAGGTCCTCCGGGTGCTGAGTCTCGTAGCGCTCGCCGCATTGGCTGCATGGTTGCCCGTGGCCGCAGACAACGTGGCAGTTGCGGCAGACCCACTTGAACATGGCGCGCGTCGCCGCGGCTTCTTGACGTTCTATCTCCTTGACGGCAGCGAGCTCGGCCTCGCGCTCTTTCATGATTTCGGCGACCGTCTTCCCGACGCACCGACAGCAGCGGTACGGATCGTTTCGCGCTTGTTCGCAGTAGATGCCGCAGACTCCGCACAGGCATTCGCTTGTCGTGAAGTCAACGCAGGCGACCGGATGCTCCCTGCAGACTCGATTGCTCATGAGATTACCCTCCTTGATTGTCCGGGCACCATGGCGGCCCTTGCGTCCTGGTGTAGTGCTCGAATTCCTGCAACTGCGATCGCGCTTTCCGAGAGCATTCCGAGCACAGAGTGAACGCTGCTACGGTTTCGAACGTCCCCTCATCCCACCACGGCATATCGACGCCCTTCTCGTGTGCCTCGAGGTGCTTCCATCCGCGGCGAGCCAAATCGTAACGGCTGCCTTGCTCGTACTTGCCGCAAAGAGAGCACACGAGCTGTTCGACTTTCTGCATTCCTGCCATCAGAAACACCCGACCATGAATCGCACGATCTCACCCGGCTCCCCGGTGTGAATCTGGCCGCGCAATACTCCGCCGCCTGCGTTTTCGAAGCACGTGCGAGTACCAATTCGAATGTCGCACACGAGAAATCCCTGGGGACCGCACAGTGCGAAGTCGTAGACCGCTTCCGCTGCGAGCGACTCGAAGCGAAATTCTACCTGCAGACCAGGCTCGAACTTCAAACGCCGAGACAGCGCAACGTATCGGTAGACGCCCCCAGCCGAGCCTTCGACGTCTTCGGCCTCGAGGTATCGGGTGAGCTTCAGGGTCACCAAGTGCATTTGGTGACCCAGAGGATTCATCAGCACACGCTCGATGTTGCGAGCAGCGTCGACAAGCCGCTGCAGCTCACGGGGCAACGCAACGAGTGCGTTGGCCACGTCCGACAGGCGATTGGTGATTTTCATGGCCGCTCCTTTCACTTGGGCCATACGACGAGCACCGTTGAGAGCATCGCTTCTGCGAGCTCAGTACCGAGTCGATGGGCCCCCGCTTCGCCGGCGGCGACAGATCGCAAGTAGCGGTCCGCCAGTCGCCGCATGCGGCTGGTTGCTTCTGCGGATTGGAACTCCAGTTCCGTCCGATCCCACGCTCCGCAGGGATAGCCGGGTCCCATGACGGTGGCGCCCTCGAACAGAGGCAAGAGCACATGATGGGGCGCTGGCGCGTCCTCGTACCGCTCGGGAACCTTGTCGCCCAGCAGGGGGAGGAGCAGGCCGAGCGGTACGTGCAGACAGCCGCACCGCTGACACCACTTTGCGCGCCCAACCCGGGCACCTACGGATAGCCGAAACGCGATCCATTGGTGCCCGGTGTGCTGTTCTCTGTCACCGCCTAGGGGGACTTGCCGAGGAGCACCCATTGTTCCCACCCTGCCTCTGAAAGGCGGAGGACCGGCGGCAGCCCCGCCCGATCATGATGGAGCAACTCGCCCTGCTTCGGGTTGTGTTGAACGAGGCCGCGGGCAACGAGGTCAGCGAGATCGTCCATGTCCTCGGCTTCAATCTTTGCCACGACCCAACGCTGGCGGGCCTGCTCGTCCATCGTGACGGCCACGGTGGGCGTGGCCATCGCGATCGCGTCGCCCAGTGCCGAGATAATCGACCACTGCTCGGGCGACAGATGGAGCTCGTCCGGGATGCCGCGCGTGGGCTTGGCTTCAGCTTTGCCAGCCGCCGGCTCTTGTCGCCGTGTTCGGCGATTGCGACGCCAGACGTAGCCGAGGATGCACACGCAAGCGACCAAAGAGAGGATGCTCAGAATCGTAGACAGGCTCATCAGCTGAGTTCCTTTCGGTCGGTTTGCTCGCCGCGGAGCTCGGCGCGATCGTAAAACCGCAGCTCGATCCAAGGCTCATTGATTGGGCCCTTGGTGAAAACCTCGATGGTGACGCCATGTGATCCGTCGTCCCTTGGCCGCAGCGAGACTTTCTCGACAGCCAGCTCGGGCGGTTTTTCGATGCCGCACAAGGTGGAGTCCGACGTCTGCTCAAAGATGAACGAGAAGCGCCGACCACTGTGGACAAACCTGTGGTAGGTCAACCTGTGCCGCTTGGCGGGTTGTAACATCGCTAGTCCTTTCGTGCTGGGAGCCTACTTGCCCCTGATTTTCGATAGCACGAACGCCCCGCCGAGCAAACCGAGCCCAATCCCGATGGGCCCCCACCAGCCGGCGGTTTCGCGGGGGAGCTTTCCTATGTCCTCGATTGTCTGGGCGATTTCGGTGTCGATTTTCTCCCGCAAGATGTCGGGCGGGAGTTTGTCCACAGACTCCATCTGGGCCCGAGGGTACACGGCGACGTCGAGGGTCGCGACCGTCTGGAACCCATGCAGCAAGTCGCCGACCGCGATAGGCCACTTGTCCATGCGGACCTGCTTTTGCCGCCACCAGAATTGCACGTAGACCCACCAGATTTGGCCCTCGTCCTCGTGGAGCACGGTGACCGGGCAGGCATGGATCGGCGAAAAGCACCTGGTGGCCAGCGTCTCGCCTACTGGCATTCCGACTGCGGCCGCCTCGTTGCCCCATCGGGCCTCGATGGCCTCGACGGGCCTAGCGTTGCCGATTGCCCAGGCCCACGCGGTGCGAGCTTTGCCGTAGTGGACAAAGGAGTCGACGGACGGTTGAGCTTGCTGCAGCAAGTTGGCCATCGTCTGGCCCATCTTGCTCAAGCAGGCCGTCGCTTGTGCGGTCCCCGCTCCTCCGTTCGTCCAGAGCTTGTCCTCCGGCGGGGGGGACTGCACAGCCCGGCTTACGGCAAGCCGCCAGACGTTCATGCCAGGCTTAATCAAGGGTCCTTTCGGTGGATGCGTTACGCTCGCCATGGCTCACCCGGACGTCCGTGCTCGCGCTTCCCCCCTTGGAAGGGCCGCCGTTCACGAGGATTGCCTCTGGCCACCGCTGGGCTTCTCAGACTCGACTCCATGCCGATCCGTCCCAGCGATACCGCTTCACGGTCGCTCCCCAGTTGCGCTCGGTCGCATCCATGGCCCATGACGCCGAATCGTCCGCGGTCAAATACTTGTACGGCTCGTACCGTGGCTTGCCGCCGGCGGGAGTGACTGAGAGCGTCCACCAGGCTTTGGCGCTGCCGAGGGGCCACCAACCGACGGAGCACTCTCCGACTCGGGCGGGAACAACTCGGTTTGCCAGCTGCAGCGCACTCAGGAGGGTAGCGGCATCGGGCATGAACCCAATCTCCGCACCAACCGAGCGTCGAGCTCGGTTGAGCGCGATCGCGATGGCTTGCTTGCGAGCTCTGACAGGTTGTCCGTGGCTCGTGAGCTTGCCGGCGTAGAAGGCTCGCATGGTCCGCTGGACAGCGTCACGACCACCAGCACCGACGATGAGAGGAGCACCCACGCGAAAGAGCGCGCCGTCCTCGCCTTGAACGAGCACGGTCCCGCCCTTGTCTCGGATGTTCTGGCGAACGGTCAGCGCATCCGCTCCAAAGCCATGGGTGTCGAGCCACTGGGCAGCGACTTCCATCTGTCCGTAGTCGTGGAACGTGTCGGCCATGACGGTGGACATGATTTCGTCGCGTTGCCACTTGAGCTGCGCCTCCTTCGCTTGCTGGCGTGATTTTGCGGCGGCTACCGCGGCTCCGAGAACCAGCACGGAGCCAGCTCCGGCAGCCACCAGAAAAACGGCTGGAAGTATTCTCACGGCTCGCGCGGTCCTGTGCGATTGGCCTCGGGCTCGATTGCGCCGACCTCTTCCTCGAGGCTTTTCGGCCCCATGCGAGGTGAGGACCTGGGCTCCCTCGGCGGCTGGCGGTCTCCCTTCCCCAGGATGGGATCGATAGGGGCGCGAGCTTGCTTCTCGGCTCGCTCTTGTTCGTCCGCTACTCGATCGAGCGCATCCATTGCGCCCTCGAGGGCGACAGCCGAGCAACGGGGGCAGAGGTGCTCGGGTAGCTCATCCTCGGGTTTCGCTTGGGGGAAGAGTACCGCGAACGGGGAGAAGCCGGCGCGGTCGACCTGGTTGTAGGTCTTGCGCGCGTCGCCACAGTTGTCGCAGGTGAACGTGAAGCGCCACCGGGCGCCGATGCGTTGTTGGCTCTTGGACATGTTCGACTCCTAGCTAGTTGCGATTTCGAAAATCTCGATCCGTTGGTTCTGCAGATACGCCACGTCCGCCGTTGCGGCCCCTCCATCGTACCAGGAGAACTCCCACCGCCAGTGGTAGGTTCCCGCGACTGCGGCCTGAACGAGGCGCCATCCGTCGACCACGATGAGCTCGCCTGCAGCTGCGGATGCGTTTGACATCGGGACAGCCCCGGCAATTTGCTCGATGTATGCGGGGGGAACGGCTGGATCTCCACAGCATCCGCGCCATTCGATCATCGTGCTCAAAGAGGGTAGGTTCTGCCGCAATCTGGCAGCTAGCCGCCCAGCGGCAGGATTTGCGAATGTGTTGTTGAACCAAAGCTCCGCGTGTCCGTGAATGTAGACCAGGGCATTGAGCTCTAGATCGAGGTTCGAGCTTTGGCATTGAGCGGCGGCCGGATTCCACGCGCCGGATGCACTCTGCGCGTTGCCAAACAACTGGGCTGCGTCGACGTCTGCCACATCGCTCAAGAGCAAGGTGCCGTAAGCACCGCGGGGTGGGGGAGGGGATGGGCTCATTCAATGACCTCGCCTTCTGTGTCGATGACGGTGACTGGTTTGCGTCGTGGGTCGTGTTCGCTCGAACGCTTGACGTCAGGGTCTGGTGTCAAGGGCGGATCGTCACGAGCCGCGGCCGCTGCCGCTGCTGCTGCGATTCTCTCTTCACGCATCGCATCGGTCCGATCCTGGATGTCTTCCGCGGCCGCTTGGACGTTCTCGACGACCTCGCGCGGCACGCCGAAGCCCACCAAGGTCTTGAAAAATCCACCGATGAAATTCCGGGTTTGGTTGTTCATCCGCCGTTCGCTTTCTGCTCGGCCCCCTTGGCCGGCTGCTGTCCAGATTGCTCTGTCGTCGTGCTCTGGCTCGGTTTGGATCGCGCCATCTTGAGCGCTTCGCCCATGGCCGGATCGATCATCTCCATTTGGATGAGGAACTGGATTTTCTCGTCGTCGAGCTCATCGATTACGGACTGCACCTTCCTCCGTCCGATGACCATGCTCCCGAACTTCGGGACCCATTCCCAGAACTGCGCGAGGTTCCGGTCGATGCGTTCGGCCTTGCGTTGCTCCGTTTCGCGCTGCAGCGCCCGCTCATGCTCCAGGCTGACGCTATGCTCGTAGGCTTCGAGCATCGTCAAATGTTTGTCTTCCAGGGTGTTGATGCGCTTGCGCAGGTTTTCGTTTTCCTGCAGCAAGAGCTTCAGCATCTTGTCGGTGGGCTCGCTGATCTGCTTGGTGAGGACTTGGATGTGCTGCTGGGCTTGGGCCAGCATTTGCTGCAGCCGGTCGCGCGCCATGTCCTCTTCGGGCACCTCGGCGATCTCCAAGTCGGCTGGATTGAATCGCCACGTTCCATCGACCAGCTGCGCTTCGACCTCTTTCGCTTGTGCCATCTTGAGCAGGCGCGCTTTGGACAAGCCGGTCATGTGCATAGCCGACCGCGTCGACGGCCACGTGCGCAGCTCATCTACGGTCCGTTTCGGGCGAGTCTGACGGGCAGGCTTGTCCGGCTCTTTCACGACCTCACCCACGTTTCCTCCGGAGCAGTGCAGCGCTGATGGCGACAACGGGAACCGCCACGATTGCGAGCTTGAGAAAGAACCCGCCTTTCTTGGCCGGAGCGGGCTCGCCTGATCCGACTTCGAAGCTGCGCCGTTCTGCGCCCTTCGATGCGATGTACATGGCCTGCTTGGCTCGCACCGATCCAAACGTCATCGCTCCCGACTCGTCCGTGTATGCGGGGTTCGCTTTTGCGCCCGCACTTCCCGCGGGATACAAGACAGTGTCATCAGGGGAGCCGGGCGGATGAGCCGTGCTGAAACCGAGGACTTTGAAATCTAGTATCGGAATCGGCTTTCCCCCGCTGGCCTTGTCGAAATACTTGAACACCCAAGGCAGTTGCTGTCGGACGGTCATCGTGCGGAGGTCCTCGACGGTCGTTCCGAGTCCCTTCGCCGTCGTCGGCATGAACTGCGCTAGCCCGGTCGCTCCGGAGCTCGGGTTGACCGCGGCCGGGTTCCAGTTCGATTCTGATGACACGTACGCGACCAGGCCGTCTGGGTTCCATCCGCGTCGCCAGCACCCCCACCAGACGTCCCGCAGAGCGTCCTCACTGAGACCAGCGACACCACCCGTCTTGACAACGGAGGCAGTGCGAGGGACGGCGGCAGTCGTCATAGTCCGACTCGGAAATCGACGTAGGCGGGGTTTGCCTCGACTGCGCCTGGATTCACTTCCCAGTGCGTCGCTCTGGCGGGGACGGGAATCGGGGCTGTGCCGGCATTGCGGATCGCGAGGACTTCCGCGCCCGTGTAGAGCGCTACCGTGCTCGGCGATCCTGTTCCCTCGTACAGAGTGAACGTGGCCGGACCGCCGTAGACAGCGTTCGTGGATGCCGCGTTGAGCATCACCATCTTGGCAAACGGTGGTACTTCCCCGATGGTCGTCCAGATGGCCACGTTGGAACGGTTGAGGGCGACGGAGCGATGACCCCAACCTTGGCAAGTGGCGCGCTGCAGCGTACCGCGTACGCGTATTTTGCTCGGTACTCCCCAGAGGCCGACCGCGACCTGGTCGATCGGCAGGGGACTTTCCCACCGCACGTCGACCTCCACGGTGGCGACTGGCAATCGAAGCGAAAAGCCGGGCACAGCATCGAGCGTCATCTTGTGCGATGCTCCACCGCTCCCGATACTCACGTCGACCACGAGAGGGATGTATGTGATCGTCCCGCCGGGTGCCGGCTCGATGACGTCGGACGTGATAGCAAGGCACCATGCTCCCGTGTCGTAAATTCGCTCGGGAGCTTCCGCCTGCAGATTCACGCGGAGCAACCGAGTTGACCCTTTGGTTAGCTCGGTTTGATTCCCGGTCCGCCCCGTGATTCTTGGCACCATGTCGACCGAGTTGCCAAGGTTCGTGAAGCGGTAGGGATTGGGGCGCAGTCGTCCAGGTCTCATGTTGTCGTCCTCTCCGTCTCCGCACCCGATTGCCGCTAGGAAAATGAGTCCAAACAGTCCGGCCGTGTTCCTCATGTCGCTTTCCGAAACTGGCCACTCAAGATGCGTCCGCTTGGGGTGACCAGGTGGCCCTTGGTCCCGCGGATCTGCAGCTCCCGAGAAACCTGTTTCTTGAGAGCGCGAGTTTTCTTCGTTTTCGCCAGCGCGCGTTTCATGCGCGTGGCCCGCTTGGCGATCGCGAGGACCTTCGCTCCACGGATTGCATCCGGGTCGCCCTTTGCCGCGGCCTTCACCGTGGCCCTGATAATGGCCTTGCCTGCTAGCCGCTCTTTGCCAGATTTCGACCGTAGGGCATCGAGTACGCGATTCGCTCCATGTAGAGCGGCACTCGGATCGGCGCCCGCTTTGACGGCCACGGCAATCCCGCCGGCAGCTGCCAGGGGACCAAGGACTGGACTCGTAATGATGCTCTTTGCGGCTTTCGCCACGCCTCGCAGTATCGGGCTCTTCTTGAGCTTCTGAACGAAGCGCCGCAGTCCGCGCGGCTTGCCGCTAGCGCGTCGTTCTGCTCGCCTCGTTCGACGCCGCTGGCGTCGGGCCGTGCGGCGGACCTTGCGCCGAGCTCGGCGCGCCTTGCGACGTCGACGCGCTTTCTTTCCAAACAGCGCGCCTACTTCCATCGGATCGATATCGGCGAATCGGTCGTCCATCGTGCCAGCTCCTACTTGACGGCCGCGGCCGCCACTTTCCATTCGTTCGGGGTTGCAGACGTCATGGATTGCGCGTCGAGCCATCGCTTATATTCAGTCTTTGCTTGGCTCGGACTGGCCTTGGGCCAGTAGAGAGGGGTCGGGGGTACGATGCCGTAGCGGGCGAAGCGCTTCGCCGTTTCGGGCCCGTAGATGCCGTCGGACTTGCCGCTCCATCCTTGGGTGATTTCCTGAGTTTGGAACGCGCCGACCAGGGGCCGGTCTTCTTTGTACTTGACCGCTCCGCGCAGCATATCCGCGGTGCGTTGTGCCAGGTTCGCGCGGGCCACATCCATCGGGTCCGCAATCGTGCGCCCAGGTTGAGCCACGGGGACGACAGGCGGCAGCTTGACTTGCTCGACGCCAGCGGGAGGTGACGGAGCGGGGACCGAGATGCCGCTCGGCAAAGTTGTGAGTACCGTTGTCGGCGACGTCGTTTCCGCGATGCCGGGCGTCTTCTCTTTGAGCACGACGTCCGTTACTTTCGTCGCGGCCGCGTTCACTTTCTCCTGCTTCTCTTCCTCATCGGCCGTCCGTCGCAGGTCGTCGGCTTGGGCCTTGTATCCCCAGGCCTCGAGGGCACTCGCGGCTTGACGCATGAAGTCCGGGTCACCGCTGGCCACTGCTTGCAAGACATACTTCCCGATGTCAGCGGGTGGAGTCGTCACAGTGGGCGGAGTCGGGGGACTCGTCGGCGGAGGTGGCGCCTCTTCCTTCCCGCCCTCGCCCTCGGCCGCTTTGGACTTCTTGGACCATAGCCAAACTCCCCCACCGATCAGCAGGGGCAACGCAATCAGGATCGGATTGAATTTTGCCATCACTTCATGCCCAACTTTCGCGAGGGGTCTTCGATGCTCTGGTCTGCTCGCCGCACGACCACGTGGAACAATTTCGGATACCGCCGGCGGCGCCAGCGGATCATCAGGGTTGCGGGTTCGTGGTCTCGCTCGATGAGCTCGGCCGCACGCCAGGCGGCAAGGTGCGCGCAGTCGCCGTGGCCTTGCCAGTTGCAGGTGGCGGCATCCACGAACGTCTCAACGCCTTTCGGCTCTCGTTTGAAACGCACCCCGGCATGGTAGAGCCGGGGAAACTTGGGGTGCGCCCTCATGTGGGCACGATTCACCATTACCAGCCCCGCAAGCGAACTCCGGACCCAGCGAGCAAAGAGCTCGCTATGGTGCAAGACGTCGGAGCCTAGCTGAATTGTGATTCGCAGACGGCGCACCCCGCGCCTCCTAGCGGACGGTTGCCGTTCCGAGCAGCAGCGCGCGGAACGTCTGGGGGTTCGCTGCATCGAGGTTCGTGACGTCCATCGTCATGGTGTTGCCCACGTTGGCGGAATCGAGATGCAGGAACGCGTTGACGCTGGCCTCAGAGAAGGCCATCGCCGGAATGGAGCCGGCTCCTACGAGCTGGCTGGCTTGTCCGATCTTGATGTCGGTAATGATGAAGTTGCTGGCGATGTCGCTCGGAACGATGATGAGCTCCGTCCGAAAGAGCCGCTGGGGTTTGATTTCCAACGTATCGCTGGCCGATGCCGCCAGCACCAGAGGATCGGTCGGAAGCATCAACCGACGCCGAACACGATCGACCTGGCTCTTGACCATGACGGCGTTGGGGTCGATGTTCCGCAGCCGTTTCATCATGCGTGCCGCACGAGCCAGCTTGTTTCTGCGAC
>JARRNE010000074.1:0-8548 GCA_037385305.1 Chromatiaceae bacterium
ACTCGCGCCGCCTCCCCTGCCGCCGCCGGTGGGCGCCGGGGTGCCCGCCTCACTGCTGGAGCGGCGGCCGGACCTCGTCGCCGCCGAGCAGCAGGTCCTCGCCGCCTTTCGCCAGCAGGAGGCGGCGCGGCTCGCCCTCCTGCCCGATTTCTCGCTCTCGCTCGTGGGCGGGCGCCTCGGCGACCAAGTCCTCTCGCTCCTGCGGCTCAACCCCTGGCTCGCCTCGGCGGCCATCGGCATGTCAATCCCGATCTACGAGGGCGGTGCGCTGCGTGCCAAGGTCCGGATCGCCACCGCCGAGCAGGCGCAGGCAGTCGCCGCTTACGGCGCCGCGGTGCTCACCGCGTTCCAGGAGGTCGAGAACGCGCTGGCCAACCAACGGCTGATCGCGAAGCGCCTGCCCTTCCAGCGGGCCGCCCTCGCGAACAGCACGGAGGCGGTGCGCCTGGCGGGGCTCCAGTACCAGGCCGGCAGCAGGGATCTGCTTTGGGTGGCGAACCTCCAAGCGGATCAGCTCGCCATTCAGGCCGTGGTCATCAAGACGCGGAACCTGCAGCGCGCGAACCGCATCAAGCTGCATCTTGCCCTCGGCGGCAGCTTCGACGCGACGCCTGCGACTCAGCTTGTCGCGTTGTCGCCGGCGCCATGAGATATGATCCCGGCATCGGGTGCCCGGCCATCTTCATCCTGGTCATGAAGGTCACCGTGGACGAGTTCTGCACAGTGCTGCAGCCGTTCAAAGGCAAGGGCAAGGTGATCAGGGCCTCCCTCGCCAAAGATGAGGAGGACGGTCTCAGGGCGTTTATCAAGGCCCACCCGGAGGCAGCCTCCGCCTCCTGCGGGCGCAGGTTCCGTATGCACTTTCACCCATCAACCAACGGGGAGCACTGCAACCGATGACCACAAGCCCATTGAGATTGGCCTCCGCCGGGCTGGGCCTGGCAACTCTGCTGGCGTTCACCGCCTGTACCACGACGGGGACCAGCGAGCAGCCCCCGACGCCCGCGGCGATCGCTGTGGATACTGCCACGGTCACGGCAAGGGTCGCTGCCATCGATCGACACGACCGTCGGGTCACTCGTGTTGGACCGAAAGGCCACCGGGCGAACTCTAGGGTGCCGATGTCTGCGTTTATCTTCGAGAGGGCGGAGCGGTTGCGTTGGCGCCCAAAGGGGCGATGCCGGGGGGCGTTGTGGTGAATACCACCGAAGTGACCGCCCGGGTCGTGGCCGTCGACGCCGCTGAGCACCGCGTCACCCTGAAGCTGCTGAACGGGAAGACGAGAAGGGTACGCGTCAACCCGGGCGTGGACCTGACCAAGCTATCCCCAGGGGATGCAGTCACCGCGCAGATCACCGATGCTCTGGCGCTGCAGGTGGAGAAGCCCTAGTGCAACAGTGCAGAGATGCAGAAGCCGTTTCTGGTGGAAGGGTCCGCTGCGCGGACCGTGCCCCGAGATGGCAGGCAGCGGTGTGAAAGGTCCGCACAGCGGACGCTACTGGCTAGGGCGGACCGTCGGAATCATCGAGGCACGCGCTGCTCGACCAACCCGATGATCTCGGCGGCCAGCGCCGTGCTGTTTTGCTGGATTGCGCATCGACATCGACCGAACCGAGATAAGGAGAGCAACAATGCACAAGCGGAAATGGCGGGCAGGACTGGTGCTTGCCCTGATCGCGGTAGCTGGCGTGGCGAGCGGATGTTCCGGGCTCGCTGCGAAGCAGCCGACTGTGCCTGCAGTCAAGGAGCAGCATGCCCTCGACTTGCTCAAGCGCATGAGCGACAGGCTCGCGCACGCTAAATCCTTTACGTTCCGGTCACGTAGCACCATTGAGTCCCCGGGCGGGACCGGCCAGCTCCTCAACTTCTTCGCTAAGGCCGAGGTCGCGGTCGAGCGCCCGAACAAGCTCGAGGCCAAGGTGCGCGGCGACGCCCCGCCCTTCGACTTCTACTACAACGGCAGCACCATGTCGGTGTACGCGCCTGTGCAGAAGCTCTACGCCACCACGGAGGCGCCCAAGAGCATCGACGAGATGCTGCCCTTTGCACTCAAGAAGGCAGGGATCCTGCTGCCGTTCGACGATGTGCTCTACAGCGATCCCTACGCAGTGCTGACCAAGAACCTGACGAGCGCCTTCTACGCGGGCTATTCGCGGATTCACGGGGAACGCTGCGAGCACCTCGCCTTTGCCTCCCCGGGCATCCAGTGGCAGATCTGGATCAACCAGAAGACCGCGCTCCCGTGTCTCCTGATGGGGGCGTTGCTCGACGTGCAAGGGGCGCCGCGCTTCGCGGTGGAGTACGCCGACTGGCGCTTGAACCCGAATCTCAGGCAGGTGCGGTTCACGCGCGCGAAGCCGCCCGGGGCGGGGGTCATGGAGTTCGGCACCCTGGCCCATTCGGTGACCCACAGCCACTGAGGCATTCAGCGGCTGGCCGCGTATAGGCAATGAGGGCAATGCGTTGTAACACCAGAGGCGCGGGGAAGCCGGATCGAGCCGTGCTTTCCCAGCGCCAAGCGTTGGAGGCAGAGCAGCCATGTTGAAGCGTTTCCTGATCCCCCTGCTTGTGGGACTCTCGGTTCTTCCCCTCGAGGCCGGCGCCTGGGTCGGCTACCACGGCGGCGGCTTCGTGCGCGGGCCGCACGGCGGCGCGGCGGCCTGGCACCGGGCCGGCTGGGGCGGTGGCTGGCACGGCGCCGCCTGGCACGGCTGGGGCTATCACGGTGCCACCGTCTATCACGGCGGCTGCTGGGGCTGTGCCGGTGCGGCGGGTGCCGCGGTGGCAGCCGGGGCGGTGGGGCTGGCCGCGGGTGCCGCGATCGGCTCGGCGGCTGCGGCGGCAAGCACCCCGACGGTGGTGGTGCAGCAGCCGGTCTATGTCGCATCCCCGGCCATCGGCACCCAGGTGGTGACCCTCCCCAGCAATTGCCGTAGCACCAGGGTAACCGCCGTCACCTACTACGACTGCGGCGGCGTCTACTACCAGCCGCGCTTCGGCTCCAACGGCGTGTACTACACCGTGGTGCGGAAACCATCTTGAGCGCGGCCACGCCTCATCCCCCGCCCGGCAGCGGGCTGGGTTTGACGGTTGGTCCCGGCCTTCGATCGGACACAAGCGCCAGGGGCACGCCGGCAGCTCCTATCCGCCGCGGAGGAGATGCGCAGGAGGCGAGCCGCACCCACCTAACTCAGCTCACTCACCAACCATGAGGAGACCCGGACGATGACGAGCAGACGTGACCTGATTGCGGCGGCGGCCCTGTTGGCGCCGCTATCTTTGGGGATCAAGGTGGCGGAGGCCGCCGAGGAGAAGGAAGGGGGGCATGAGCGGGAGAAGCACCACGGGCATAGGCAAAAGATCGCCGATTTCCTCTTCGTGCAGAACGCCCGCGGCGTCGCCTACGCGGACGGCAAGCTGACCCTGAAAGACGTGAATCCGGTGACCGTCATGTTCTCCGACCGCCCCGAGCGCATCGCTGGCCACATGGCGACCAAGCGCTTCGTGCCCTTCTGGAAGGATGGCAAGGACAGCTTCCTGAAAGACCCCCCGAATGCGACCCTCTCGTTCACGGAGGACAAACAGCTCGAAGACGTGGTGGTCGAGCTGAGAGACCCCGTGCTGGCGGACAACAACCTCACCTATTCGGTCCGGGTGCTCGAGGGCAAGCTGCCGGCCGAGGGCGGATTGGCCTCCCTCTTCATCGACATCATCGGTATGCCGCTGACTCCGCTGTCCTTTGCGGGTGCTCGGCGCCGGATGTGGCGGCGGGCCGTTCTCTATTGATCCGGCAAACAACGCTGTGGCCTTTGCTCGTCGGACGAACCTTGCGTACGTTGCGCTCCGACGAGTGCTCGAGTCCGCGCTGCAAGGTTTTGGTCAAGGACCTTTAACTCAATCCGCCAGGCAGCGGACATCTATAGGGGAGACTCTGTTGAAAACGAGAATCGCTATTTTCCGTGGGGGCAGGCAACGGGTTGCATTGGCAGTCCTTCCACTGCTGATCGTTTCGGGTTGTGCCGGACAAGGCGGCATGGAGAACGTCATCAAGACGGATACCGGAAAGGGGGCACTGCTCGGCAGTGCTGGAGGTGCTGCCATCGGCGCAATAGTCGACAGTGCCAACCCTTGGGCGGGAGTACTCATCGGTGCCGCGGGTGGCGCCTTGACGGGTGGCCTGGTCGGCCACTTCATGGACGAGCGCAAGCAGGATCTGGAGCGGACGCTGCAGCCGCAGATCAATGCGGGGCAGGTCAACGTCAGTATCCTCGCCGATCACTCGCTCTTGATAAGCATGACCCATCGATCGGCTTTTTCGCCGGGGTCGGAGGTCGTCAACACGGCGTTCATTCCGACACTGCGGAAGGTGGCGAATGTCGTCAGTACCTACGGGAAAATGACCGTCTCTGTCATCGGGCACCCGGATGCCACCGGTTCCCCCCAGCAGCGCGCGCGGCTTGCCGACGCACGGGCTGAAGCGGTCCGCAGCCAGCTCATAGGCATGGGTGTCCCGACTGCCCTGATCTCGGCCAGCGGCAATCCCAACAGCAAGTATATGGACGGCCGCGTGGAGCTCGTCCTCCATCCGCTTAGAACCAGCTGATCGACATACCGTTCGCTTCTGGGGTTTCGTTTCTCTGGAGCCGGGGCGCGGCCGCCGGGCGATGCTGTGAATATGTGCTGACGGCAGCCTCGTCGCCGCCGCCACCCCCGGCGGGAGCGGCTCGTCCCCAAAATGGGAGGTGGTGCTGCGGGGGTCACCAGAGCGGGCCCTCACTGCGCGACGACCGGACTGAAGGCTCGTGATGAAACTGGTGGCTCAATGCGTGAGGTGAGAAGACATGGAGCATATGGGTGCGGTTCCTTCCGCTTGCGGCGTGGGTAATGCCGTTCGGGTGATCTTGTGCGGAGGGCTTCTCGCGGCCGTCGCCGCCTGCGCCTCTGCCGGCAAGAACGTAACCGGCTGGGACCAGATCACCCTGGCGCCCGGCATGACTGGCACCTGCGAGTCCAACCCCTGCCGTGTGTTCTACCAGATGCCCAAGGGATCAGGCACCTATGCGGTGGTTGGCAACGCAGTGACGTACGGGACCTATCGAGCGGGCCAGACAGTGTCGCTTGGCAGCTTCTTCGGCAGCAACACCATCAAGGTCCCGACGCCGGGGTCCCGCCGGCCTACGTGTACGTGCCTCCATCGCGCTGAGGCAGCCACATGGATTAAGGCGATTTCTGTAAAATCCCATACCGCCTTCCATTGAATGTGACCAACCCCGACATGCGGCGCAATACGGCTATCGCCTATTGCGCCCTTCTATGAGGCTCAGCCTGTCAAGCCCCGAGGCGTTGGCTAGCACGTTCTCTGAAATCAATTCATCGGTGTTATCCACGCTTTGTCCACGGGCGCAGTGTCCCTCACCTGTCACACGGAGCCGGTGGGCAAAGGGTGGATAACACCGGCTCCTCCGCTTGCTTCGGCCTGCGTGTCCTGGTGGTGCAGCGCGCAGCGTCTGGTCTTGCTCCGGGCGGGCACCCCACGGTGCCTCGACCACCTTCTATCCGTGCCGGCTCCAGGGCCGGTCACCCCATCTCGCATGCGCCCCTCGGCGCCGAGAAGACCAGCAATGCACGCGCCCCCTCTACGAAATCGGTCGGGTGATTGACCCGGGTGCAATCCGGGCGCGTGCACCGCTGCTAACCGCTCCACTCTGCTCACGCTCGCCGCTCAGTTGCTCTCGCTCAGCGCTGCTCAGCTCGCCGCAACCGCCTCCTTGAGCCGCGCCCCCTCGGGCACCACGCCCGTCTCGACAAACCGCCACAGGTCGATCACCAGCCGCCGTGCCAGGGCCACGATCCCGATGCGGCGCTGGCGCCGACTGCCCCCGCCAAAGCGCTCCTGAAACCAGCGGCTGTGCTTGCTCTCGGGCTGGTAGCGCAACCACAGCCAGGCCAACTGGATCAGGAGCGCCCGCACCCGCCGGTTGCCCGCCTTGCTGATGCCCTGCTCACGCGTCATGCTCCCGCTGTTGTAGGGCGAGGGCACCAGCCCGCACAGGCTCGAGAGCTCCCGGCGGTTGGCAATCGCCCGCCAGCCAAAGAGCTCCAGCACCAGGGTCCAGGCGCCAATCGGGCCGAGGCCGCCAAGGGCGAGCAGCCGCTGCGCGGGCTTGAGCGCCTCATCGTCCTGCAACGCCGCCTTGAGCTCCGCGCTCAGTGCCTTGAGCTGGGCCTCCACCAGCTCCAGACGCTCCAGCTCCCGCACCAGCGCGGCCTTCACATGCGCCGGCAAGGGACTGCCGTCACTCAGGCACAGCTGCTCTAAGCGTGAGCGAAACCGCCCGTCGATGGCCACCCGCAGCCCGTGGCGCACCAGGGCGCTGGTGAGCCGGTTGCGGTGCGCCGTGCGCTCCTTGAGCAGCCGCCCACGCTCGCGCTCCAGCTCCCGGCGGTCTTCCCACTCCAGCGGCGGCACCCGCACCACCTGCCACACCCGCCGCTCGCCCTGGCAATACCGCAGCAGCTTCGCCAACAGCGCCTCGGCATCGAGCCGGTCGGTCTTCGCCCGCCGCGCCCGGCGCGAGACCTCAATGCTCCCCGCATCAATCACCAGGTTCGCAATCCCCCGCCGCTCCAGCTCCCGGTGCAGCCAAAACCCATCGCGCCCGGCCTCGTAACAGCTCACCACCCGCGCCGACTCCAGCCCCCACTTGGCCTTCGTCTTGGCCAGCTCCTCGTCCAACGCCAGCAGGTCGCCCGCGCCGATCGTCTTCTGGCGCCGGTGCACGCCGTCGCTCAGCGCCAAACGCCACTTCCTGTTGCTCAGCTCCAGGGCCATGTACAGAATCCGCTCACTCTCGTAGGCTTGCTCTCGAAGGTTCGCAGTCATCTCGGGTTCTCCTCTTCGGTTGTTGTTGCCAACCCTTCGAGGGTAACCCAACTGCGGGCCTTCATAGGATCTACGAAGAAAGTGTTTCAGTTATTTTTGAATCGTTCCTTATCTGGACAAGGCTCGGCGGGCCTTGCCGGAGGCCAAGGCAGTGTTGGACATCGATTTGACGGAGGCGGCAGGCCGCGCCGCCTACCTTGCCGCGTTCCATGCAGCGCAGGCTCTCATCTTTTGCCGAGCCGGGACTATAGCGAAGACGCACAGTGGCGTGCGTAGCGAATTTGCCCGGCTGACAAGAGATGATCCGGCATTTGAACAGCGTGGGAGGTCCGGTTGTGCTGGCGCTCACGATGTGAGGCTATACTGGCGCAGGACCCTGGGTCGATCACGAAACTCGGCACGGACCGCTCGAGGCACCGCTACGGGTGGTGGAAGCCAGGATCCGGTCTCGCCTAATTTGGTAGGAGGAGGTTCTCCCGATGAGTGCGGTGTTTACGCCGATGCGGCACAAGCTGTCCATCAAAGATTTCCAGCGACTGGGTGAGGCGGGCATCCTGAGCGAAAACAGCCGCGTGGAGCTGATTGAGGGGGAGTTGATCGATATGACGCCCATAGGCGGCTTGCACATGTCGGTGGTGAACCGGTTGAATCGGCTGCTCGTGCTCGCGGTGGGCGATCTCGCTGTGGTCTCAGTGCAGAATCCGGTAAGCCTGCCCCCTTATTCCGAGCCGCAGCCGGATTTCGCCATACTCAAACACCGTGCAGACCAGACCGCCGTACCTGGTCCCGAGGACGTGTTACTGATCATCGAGGTGGCTGATACCACACTGGACTTCGATCGGAAAACAAAGCTCGATGTCTACGCGAAGTCCGGAATCTCTGAGAGCTGGATCGTGAATCTCCAGTCGAAGTGCCTCGAGGTGTATCGCGAGCCGACAGCCGGCAACGGATATTCAAAAAGGCTTGAATTCCAGCGCCCGGACAACGTGGCGCCGCTGGCGGTTCCCACCCTCAAGGTTTCGGTCGCTGATATATTCGGTTAGCCGGTGTGGAGCCGGGATTTTGCCCGTGCCGCTCGTTCGGCAAAAGCAGCTAGGCTCGGGGCTTGTAAGATTGCCACGAAGCAACCGAAATGCCGGGTCAATCTGACAGACGGATCCGCACCCGATCGGCCATGACAGTGACGATCGCCCCGTGGGACAGTTCGTGCTCGAACCGCTGGAGCGCCGCGATGCAGTATTTCCCTTGTGGCCTAGCCGCGAAGCCGACCAGCCGGATAATGCCTCGATGCGGCATGCCGTAGACGATCGCTAGGTCCCCGAAGTCCTTATCGAGCGTAATCAGGATGCGTTCTTCTTCATAGGCCACACGAATAGTCGCCTCGTCGCCCGGGTCGGGCTCCGACAACCCCATCCACCTGATGTCGTAGCCTGCCGCGGTTAGCTGCTTGGCTGTCCCGCCCCCCACACAAGTGTCGAGGAGCAGCCTCGAGCAGCATCACCGACGATGAAAGGTTCGACGCGCTCGTGTTGACCTAAGCGATGTGCATAGGCCAAGCAAGCAAGGATATCCGCCCGCTCCAGCCATGGATATCCATCCAAGAGGGTTTCCGGGTCGTCGCCGGCGGCTAATATCCCCAAGACGTGTACCGCGGCGAGCCGGTGG
>JARRNE010000075.1:0-7555 GCA_037385305.1 Chromatiaceae bacterium
CCAGTCCGCTGAAGTCGAGCACCACGGTGATGAGCACGATGTGCAGGACGTTCGGCAGGATATGCCGGGCGATGACTCGCCGGTGACTCACCCCTAGGGCGATGGCCGCCTGCACGTAGTCCACCTCCCGGAGCTTCAGAGACTCTCCGCGGAGGAGCCGGCACAGGCTGGTCCAGCTGGTCACGCCCAGGATAATGCAGAGGAAGAGCAACCGCAGGTCCGCCCGCTGCACCAGACTGTTGAAGTCCCCTTCGTGGTTGCTCATGTAGACCTGGAGCATGAGGATAGCGGCAGCGATCAGGAGAACGGCGGGAATAGAGTTCAGGGTGGTATAGAGGTACTGGATGGCATCGTCCGCCCAGCCCCGGAAGTAGCCGGCCATAATGCCGAGAAGGATGGCCGCGGGCAGCATCACCAGGGTGGTCAGGGTGCCGATCACCAGGCCGGTGCGGATGCTCTTCAGGGTCTGGTAGAACACGTCATTCCCCACCTTGTCGGTGCCCAGGATGTGGTACTTCACGGCCAGGTCGCCCGCCACGAAGGCCAGCACAAGCAGAAGGGCCAAGGTGATCAGGCCCGCCCGCCACGGGATCGCCGTTTCGCCGCGGGCGGTCGCGCGCAGGGCCTGCTGAAGATCCTGGCGAGCACGCCGGGCCAGGGCCCAGACGAGGAGCGCAGACAGCAGCGCCCAGCACACCAGGCCTTCCAGAAGCCCAAGCAGGGCCGTGCCCAAAACGTCCGGCAACTCCTGTGCCTCCGGGTCGTCGAGGTGCCTGCCGCCGTAGCGCAGCCGCGGATAGTCACGGATCACGCGCCCCGTGGGCAGCTCGACGCTCTCCTTGGAATAGAGGTGGGTAGCAAAGGGCGCGGAATAGGTCTTCTCCTGGTGCTCGCGCAGCGGCGCAAGCCAAACGTCCAGGAGGCTGCGGATCTCCGGGCCATAGACGGTCTGACCGGAGGATCCATTCCGGCCCTCCGCCGGGTGGAAGTGCACGGTGTCAAACAGGCCGATGACAACGTAAGAGCCGAGCACCACGGCCGCGGCGGCCGCCACCCGGCTCCGGGCCACCCGCCCCCAGGGGGCGCGCAGATGCGCGTGGCGCGACGCGTAGACGCCGAACCCAGCCGCCAGCACCAGCAGCAGGTAGATGAGGGCGTCGGTCCAGAGGATGACGGGCAAGATGCTCTTCCCTCAGCTCAATCGAACGCGGGGATCCACCAGGGTGTAAGACAGATCCGTCAGCAGCAGGCCAAAGATGTAGAGCACCGATCCGAGAAACACCATCGCGCGCACGATGGCGAAGTCCTGGTTGTTGATCGCATCGATGGTATAGCTGCCCAGACCCGGGATGCCGAAGAAGGACTCGGTGATGAGGCTCCCCATGAAGAGCAAGGGCAGCACCACGACCACGCCGGTCAGGATCGGGATCATGGCGTTCTTCAGCACATGACGAAACAGGACCAGGCGCTCGCTCAGGCCCTTTGCCCGGGCGCTGCGGACATAATCCTTGACGATCTCCTCCAGAAAGAGGGTGCGGTACCAGCGGGTCCCTGTGCCGATGCCCCCCGTGACGCTCACGATGACGGGCAGGATGAGGAACTTCCAGGCGGCCAGCCCCGTGTCGTAGCCGGAGATGGGCACCAGGTGGAGGACCTTGCTCAGCAGATACTGCCCGCCAATGATGTAGAAGAGGGTCGAGATGGACATCATGGCCACCAACAGGACCACGCTTCCGAAGTCGATGTAGGTTGCCCGGAAGAAGACGACGAAGAGCGCGAAGCTGATATTCACCAGCAGGCCCACCAGGAGCACCGGCACTGCAATGGCTAAGCTCGGCCACATGCGCCGGGAGATGTCATAGCCGATGTCGCGCCCGCTGTCGGAAGAGCCGAAGTCGAAGGCAAAGAGCTTGACGGATTTCTGGAAAAAGATGGTGTCAGTCACCTTGCTGAGGCTCGACGCCCGCGCGTTGTAGAGCAGCGGCTTGTCGTAGCCGTGATCCTCCTTCCAGGTCCGGATGGCCTGCGGCGTGACCCGTTTCAGCCCAAGCTGCATGCGTGCCATGTCGTCAGGCGAGCTCACGACGAAGAAGAGCAAGAAGGTAATCAGATTCACCCCGATGAGGATGGGGATCGCGTAGAGCAGGCGGCGAATGATGTAGGCGGTCACGGTCCGGGCCCCCTTGTTCTCCGCCGCAGCTCCCCGCGCGCATCGCTCAGCTCACGCCGGCGGACGATGTAGACCGCGGGCGCTGCGGCGAGCAGGAGGACGACACCCAGAAGCCTTAGGGGCCAGAGTATCGGCTGGTTCCACCGATCCCGAAGGCGCTCGCGCTCCCGCGGGTCGAGCCGCAGGTACTTGAGGGTATTGTTCGCCATGAGGTTCGGCTTGGCGTTGAAGAGCCAGGCGTGATGAAGCACGAAGGCTTTGGGGTAGAAGCCCCAGATCCAGGGAGCATCCCGGCGGACGATCTCCAGCATCTGATCGATGACCGCCTGGCGCGCCGGCCCGTCGTCCATGTTCTTCATATGGTCGAACAGGGCGTCGAACTTGGGGTTCGAGTAGTTGGCGGCGTTCTCCCCTCCTCCATCCACCTTGCTGTTGGGACCGTACAGCAGGAAAAAGAAGTTCTCCGGATCAGGGTAGTCCGCGTTCCAGCCCCACATGAAGAGCTGGCCCGTCCCCTCCCGCATCTTCTCCTGGAAGCGGTTGTAGTCCGTGGCCCGCACCACGAGCTGGATGTCGAGCTTCGCAAACTGCTTGCGGAACCAGTTGAGACGTGCTGCATCGTCCGGTCCGGTGGCAGTGGTGTCGAAGTAAAGGGTCAGGGCCTGACCGGTCGCCGGATCTCGGCCTCCGGGGTAGCCGGCCCGCGCAAGCAGGGCACGCGCCTCTCTCACGCTGCGCCGCACAGGACGGCCGTCACGCCATTCGTACACGTAGGGATCGATTCCCTTCTCGCCCCGGCGGTATCCGAAGATGCCCGCTGGTAGCGGTCCCTGCGCAGCCACCCCGCGCCCGTTGGCGAAGATGGAGATGTACTCGTCGAAGTCCACTGCGATCGAGACGGCCCGGCGGAGCAACCGGGCGCGCTCCGAGTCACCCCCAACCACCGGATCCCGCATGTTGAACCCCAGGTAAAGGACGGAGGTCTGCACGGCCGTCGACAGCTTGATCCCTTTCGCCTCGATAGCCGGGGTCAGGGTCGCTTCCCCCTGGGCGCTGAACCGAATAGCCTGATCAAAGGCGTCCGAGGAGATACCGGAGCTGTCGTAGTAGCCCTGCAGGAATTTGTTCCAATAAGGAATGCTCTCCTTCTCCAGACTGTAAACGGCACGGTCCACGAAGGGCAAAGGCCGCGCGGCATCGGCCAGGAGACCCGCGGCCCGGTCCTCCGGCATCCCCTGCGAGGGATAGCGCTCGCCGTGGAAGCTCGGGTTGCGCTCCAGGACCATGCGCAGATTCGGATTGTTCTCGCTCAGCATGAACGGGCCTGTTCCAACGGGGTACCAGTCGAGAACGACATTGCGCTGGCTCATCCCGGGTTGGCTGTAAAAGCGATCCGCCTCCCAGGGCATGGGCGCGAAGAACGGCATCGCGAGCCAGTAGATGAATTGGGGATACTTGCCCTTGATGCGGATCCGATAGCTGTAGCGGTCCACCACCTCGGCGCCGGAAAAGGGGATCGCCCGCAGATCCAGAAACGGACGCGCCTCACCGGCGGGCACTCGCGGAGCCGCCGCCTTGATGCGCGCCGTCAACTCCTTGAAATCCTGCATGTGGTCCTGCATCACACCGGCGATCGGGCACTGCAGCCAGGGCACCGCGAGTCGCTTGATCTGATAGACGTAATCCTCAGCCGTCAGCTCCCGGGTTCCGCGCTCTGCAAAGTCGGACAGCACGTTGATGCCGTCGAGGTCGCTGGGGGTGAGCACCTGATAGCGATATCGTCCGGCCTGATCTTTCGCAAAGGCGGGGTGCGGCTGAAACCGAATCCCGGGCTTGATGCGGATCAGGTACTCACTGACCACGATCCGGTCCGGGGGGGCATCCTGCGGTAACGCCTTCCCGGCGGCGTCGAAATACCGGGGTACCGGCACCTTGGTCGCCGTGAGGGGCACGAGGCGGTAGGGTCGCAACAGAAAGTGATATTGCAGCGGCGGCTCGTAGACCTGGGCCAGGAACACGTACTCGTTGGCGCTGTAGGAGCGCACCGGGTCCAGATGCTTCGGCCGCTCCTCGAAGGAGCTGTAAAGGATGTTGGCAGCCGCCCGGCTCGATGGATAGGGATCGTTCCAGGGCCTGTCGCCGCAGCCGGCGGTCAGGATGACGAAGGCTGCAGCGGCCAACAGAGCGGGCAGCCGCAGCCCCCGGATCCATGGCGTTGAGCGACCTTTCACCTCGCTGCCACTTTGGATAATGTTGCTCCGGCATTGGGCCGTTAATGTTCGCACCTCGCGCGGGGCCTTGTCAGCGGCGACACCCGCTGCCCTTGCGCGTCCCTCGGAGTACAAGCGGTGTCCACCTCGACCGCCATTAGCGACGCCGATTCTTCTTTTGCGCGCCGCCAAGTTTCTGTATTGTTCCTAGCTCGCCTGGGCCTCGATCTTCCTGCGGCGGCGAGTCGGACAGATGCCGACACATTGCGCGACACTTGATGAAACGGAGAGCTGATACCCATGGGGTTTCTACAAGGCAAGCGTATTCTGATCACGGGCCTGGCGAGCAATCGCTCCATTGCCTGGGGCTGCGCCCAGGCGATGCGTCGCGAGGGCGCTGAGATCGCCCTCACGTACCAGAACGACAAGCTCAAGACACGGGTAGAGGGATTCGCCGCCAAGCTAGGATCGGAGATCGCTCTGCCCATGGACGTCAGCAGCGACGCGGAGATTGCCCACCTGTTTGCGGAGCTGGGGGAGCGCTGGGACGGACTGGACGCGATCGTCCACTCTATCGCATTCGCCCCGGCACACGAGCTACAAGGCGACTATGTGGACGGATTGACCCGAGAAGGCTTCATTACTGCCCACGAGATCTCCTCCTACAGCTTTTGCGCCCTTGCCAAAGCCAGCCGGCGCCTGATGGAGGGCCGCAACGGCGCGTTGCTCACCATGACCTTCCTCGGATCCGTGCGCGCCGTCCCCTATTACAACGTCATGGGGCTCGCCAAGGCGAGCCTGGAGGCCAACGTCCGCTACCTGGCGGCATCCCTCGGCCCGCAGGGCACCAGGGTCAACGCCGTCTCGTCCGGGCCGATCCACACCCTCGCGGCATCAGGCATCTCGCACTTCCGCTCGATGCTGAAGCAGGTAGAGAGGGACACCCCCCTGCGGCGAACGGTCACCATCGACGAGGTCGGCAACGCCGCCGCGTTCCTATGCTCCGACCTCGCAAGCGGCATCACCGGCGACATCATGTACGTGGATACCGGCTTCAATATCCTGGGCCTCAGCTGAGCCTGCGCCCCGGGGAGAGATACAGACGGAGCCGGTACAGGTCGGCTTGCAGATGGTGGTCGGGAAGAGGCCAGGATCGCTGACATCCGCCCGACCGACACCGAGCCCGGCACCCACGAGAGATGCGCCCCCAGAGAGCGAAGACCAGTGGTCGCGGCCTGGGCTGAGACCAGGCACTCCGCGGCAGCTCAATCGCCCGACTCCACGACCGCCTTGCGGGTGATCTTCGCGCGGCTCACCAAGTCCTCCACGACGTCGTCGTAGTAATGGCTGCCGATCGCCTGCGCCAGCTCCCTGCCTTCCTGGTCGCGTGCAGCCTGACCCAAGGCGCTCGGCGAACCGTCCACGACACCCGTTACGCCGACCACCGCGACATCCCCGTGGGCCAACAAGGCGCTTCCATATGTTGGACGATCCTCTTGCGGGCGCGGCAGCCGGAAGGCGCGCTCGAGCACGGCGGAGGGGATATCCGCCTTTGTCCGGGTGACGAGCCCCGGCTGTTTGAGCTCGTAACCGGAGGCGACTTGCGTCATCTTCCCACCGGCCCTGAGCTGCTCGGTCAGCTTGCCCGCCGCGGCTTTGGCCGCTTCGGTAGCCTCTTGATCATGCAGGTTCGCGACGACCTGCTCTCGAACCGCTTCGAGGGGCTTCACAGTCGCGTCTTCATGATCCACAAGCCGCAGGACGATCGACTCCTGAGCATTGCGTTCGGGCTCGATCACCTCGCTGTTGTGCCGGTCCTCGAGCACATCATCGCTGAACGCGGCCGCAATCACCTTGGGGCTCGCGAAGATACCTTTGCCGCCGCCGCGCTCTATCCAGCCGGTCGTCTGAACCTCGAGTCCCAGGGCCTTGGCCGCGGGTTCCAGTGAGTCCGGGGACTCGAACGTGAGGTTTGCCAGCTTCTCAGCCAAGTCGTAATAGGCCCCTTCTAACTGCCGCTTCTTCGCCTGCGCAAGCAGCTGGTCCTTGACCTCCGCGAAGGGCTTGACCTTGACGGGATCGATCTTTGTCACCTCGATCAGGTGATACCCGAATCGCGTGCGCACCGGCTCACTCAATTGACCCTGCTTGAGCGCAAAGGCAGCCTGATCGAAGGCTGGATCCATGAGACCCTTCTCGATGAACCCGAGGTCACCACCCTGAGCGGCAGACCCTGGGTCCTCGGAAACCTCCTTCGCGACCTCGGCAAAGTCCGCCCCGGACTCGATCCGCTTGCGGATCGCTATGATGCGCGCCTTGGCCGCCTCGGCCTTAGCCGCATCCGCATTCGGGTCGACCGTAATCAATATATGCCGGACATTCCTGCGCTCCGGCTGGGTAAAGCGGTCGATTTCGGATTCGTAGAGCTGACGCAGGTCATCCTCCGAGGGAGTCTCCTTCGGTGCCATTGACGCAGCGTTCAGGAGCAGATACTGGAGCTTGACCCGCTCCGGGACTTTGAAACGTGCCTGGTGCGCCCGGTAGTAGGCATCGATCTGCTGGTCGGTCAGCTTGCCGTCGGTCTTGAAGCGATCCTTCGGCACGATGAAGTAGCTGATGTTGCGCTCCTGACCCTGGAGCCGAATCGCCTGATCCAGCTCCTTCCCTGTGACAAACGCGCTCGCCACCACGGCCCGGCCAAGCTGAGTGCTCACAATCTGCTGCCGCAGGCCGTTCTCGAACTCGGGCGGACGCATGCCGCGCAGCCGCAGTGCGCGCTGGTAGGTGGCGTCGTCGAACCGGCCGTCCTTCTGGAACGCCGGGTTCGCCACGATCAACGCACGCACCTCCTGATCCGATGCACGCAGCCCCATGTCATGGGACACCTGCAGGAGCAGGTTATCCCTGATCATCTGATCGAGAACTTTCGCCCGAAGGGTCTTCTCGTCGAAGAGTCCCGGACGGTAGGCGGCGCCGAGCCGCTCCCGCAGTTGGGCACGGACCTCACGGTATTTGTAATCGAACGCCCGCTGCGTAATGTCCACGCCATTGACGCTTGCCACCACCGGCTCGCCGCCGATACCCAGGAAGGACTGGATGCCCCAAAGGGCGAAAGGAATGCTGATCAGCACCACGATCGCCCAGGCGATCCAACCCTGTGCACGTTCTCTAATGG
>JARRNE010000076.1:0-8500 GCA_037385305.1 Chromatiaceae bacterium
CTTAACGCTTTCGAATTTGCCTTAAGAATAGATAATGCTTGCTCCCGTTCGGCTATCGCAGACATGTTAGTCTCCCAAAAATCTCCTTTGCCAGTTGTTCCACTCCACCTTGCAAGCTGTTTTCCGATTTCTGTTTGCGACCCGGAACGGACGTGGACGACGACCTTTGTCGGCTGAGGGTTTCAGATCGCCGGGGACAAAAGCATTATGCCGCACTATAAATATCGTCCATTAATCGAACAACCACAAAAAGCAAGTTATTTGTCACGTGGATCGCCTTTTTTCGGGAAGGCTGAAAGCTAGCATACCTTCTCACTTGCTCGTCAAGGTAACCTAATAGTTCTAACTGAATTCCTGACGCCACACTCCTTTCCACGAAGCGGCTACTCAAACGCTGCCTGAATTTGCGGCTCATCTGATCTTCGGTATTTAAAGCCTTAAGCTCTGCATCAAGAAGGGCAGCTTTCTCCTCAAGCCACTTCTTGCTTCGCGGCTTACCAGGTGTGGTTCCAAATGCCGTTCGGTAAACAAATATAATGTCAAAGCACAAATCGAGGAATAGGTCCGCCATATCAGTATTTACCTCCGCTACTCCGTCGGACAGCTCACCGAAAATCGCCTGATACATTGGCGGTTGTCTTCTTTCAAACTCATCTAATATGGATGTCCCCGCTTGCTCTGATAATTTCCTTCCCTCGTTGACAAAACCATCCACTTCGCTTCTTGATAAGACTCTCACAATTATCTCCACTGTCCTTGCGCCCGGTACCGTCGAAAACTGTCGACGCCGGAGTGCGCGTTTGTAGAGTTGGTCAGTAGCGGTAAGCGCAGGGGTAGGTACCGCAAACGAAATTCAGTCATCGCACCCACTGCTACTCCCAATGCGTTCGAGGTCGGGTAATAGCGGATATGAGACCCCTCCGGCGACGGGCGCGGCTCCCACCTCTCGTGAACGGGTACTCCAGATTGTGGAGGGTCATGCCGACGGCAGGGGGTTACTCACCTTGGTGGGTCGCTGTTGTTGGGCTCTGCCCGGTGGGCCGGGCACTACGGATTGAGCGCTGTGCGCCGTCCGGAACCGACCGAAAGCAGACACCACAGATTCCTGATAACGTAGCAAATCTGTCAAGGTGGTTCTTGGCGTTGGCGCAATCTGCTTTGCTTATGACGACTTAGCGCTTTGAAAGCTGTATAGATCACCCATCAATCGCGCTAGCATGAAAAGGATATTTATTGCCAACTGGCTTGCGCTAGTGCGTCTCTTGTCAAATGCTGCGTATTTCCTCCGTTATTATATTCGTTGAAGCAACAGCATTTATTGAAACAAGTGGAAGCTGCAAATTACTATTTAAGAGCTGCGGCCTGAAGTTCATAAAAAAGAGGCAGCCACGCATCAATCCACTTCAACGGCTAATTGATCCTGGGCTATATGGTCCTTTAGCCTTTTGGATAAATCGATGCCGTTCTTATATAGGGGTGGCGATACTTGGGTGTAATACTTGCCAACTCTAAAACGATAAGAACGTATGTCATCGTTTTTCATAACGACCTGATAAAGAGATTCAGAAATATTGATCTTTATTGGCCTAAAAAACAACTTATGTATCGTAAGGAAGTCATTATCAATTGTGATTCTCCGCCATTCTATTATCGGCTTCACGAACATAATGGCAATAACCAAAAATATATTGGCTAAAATCAAGTTGGCGACAGAATGATTTGCGCTATATGTGGAGTAACAAATATAACTGCCGGCCGCCGATGCAATTGCAACAATTATAACCACCAATGGAATTGATTGATGATACTCCTCTATGCCTAGATCCGTTACTGACCTTTTGACCATTAGAGTGCCCCGGATATTCTACACGGCGTATGAGGTTTAGCTACTTGCCGCTAAGAAATCATTCTCTAGCGAGGCTTCGCCTCAGACCGACGAGGCATGGGGGAGTAGCCGGCGTGCGGCGGCCCCGGTTGAGCGACGGGAGGCTATGCTCCCGGTGTAGCCGCGCGCAGCGGCGTGTGGCTCGTGGCCAAGATGTCAACCGGGGCCTGCAATCATGGTAGACCAAACCGTCGCTGAGTTGCTGAAAGACCATGTCACGCTGGACCTCGAAGGGATCGACCGGCTGTATCTGAACCTGTATCAGCCGCGGCTGCAGACCGGCGGCGGGGTGGCGACCTTCTTCAAGGTCCATCGGGGTGCCAAGGTCGCTTCGACGGTGCTGATGGCCCCGATCAGTCGGGACTTCGTCAAGGCGATCTACGCCTTTGCCAAACGCGAAGGGGTCGACATCGTCCCCTTCCGCAAGGGGCAACGCAAAGACGAGGTCACCCGCGAACGGCTGAAGGACTTTTCCCGGCCCGAGGGGGTCGTGTACATCGGCACGGCGCAGGAACGTTTCGCCAGCTTCCGCATGATCAAGAAGCGCAACGTCCAAACCGGCCAGTCCTACCCCTGGTTCACCCGCGGAACGGTGATGTGCAACCACTACTACTTCTACCTGGTCGATGAGGACTTTGGTCCTCTGTTCATCAAGCTCTGCTCCTACTTCCCCTACACCGCGCGGGTCTGCCTCAACGGTCATGAGTACGTGAAACAGCAGTTGACCAAAGAGGGGATTGCCTTCGAGGCCCTTGACAACGGGCTGCTCACCTGCGCTGATCCGGCCCGCGCACAACAGCTCCTCGATGATCTGAGCGAAGACAAGATCACGGCACTGGTGAGCAAGTGGCTGGCCCGCTTGCCCGATCCCTTCACGGCGCAGGATCACGCCGCCGGCTACAACTTCCAACTCTCCATCCTGCAAGCGGAATTCTCCCGCACCCAGGTGTTCGACCGGCCCCTGGCCGGGCGGCACCTGTTCGAGGCGGTGATCCGCGAGAACCTCGACCTGGGACGCCCGGAGAAGGTCAGCCTGATCTTCAATCGGAGGATCACCAAACGCACGCCGGGAACCTTTCACACCCGCGTCATCACTCACGGGGTCATCCCCTCGCTGCATGTCAGCTACAAATCCTCCAAGATCAAGCAGTACTTCAAGGAAGGCCGGGCGCTGCGTACTGAGACCACGATCAACAACACCCGCGACTTTGGCATCGGACGGCATCTCAACAACCTGCCCGCCTTGCGGGCCATCGGCTTCGCCGCCAACCGTCGACTGCTCGAGGTCGAGACCCTCACCCAGGACTGCCTGCTGGCCGAGGGGGTGTTCGATCAGGTCACGCAACCGCAGGTGGTGGCTGGCCAACGCGCTCCCGGCTTGCACCTCGACGATCCGCGGGTCTTAGCCCTGTTTACCGCCCTGTGTCTGTTCCTCACCCTGCCCGAGGGATTCCGTAACGCCACGCTGCGCACCTGGATGGCCCAGGCCTTAGGGGTGGCGGAGGACGCCTACTCCCCGGGGCGCATGACCTACGATCTGCGACGACTGCGGCTGCACGGCCTGATCGAGCGCACCCCGCACAGCTATCGCTACCGCATCACCGACTTGGGGCTGCGCGTCGCCCTGTTCTTCACCAAGGTCCACAGCCGCATCCTGCGACCGGGATTGTCCCAACTCTTCGACGGCTGCCCCCAGGCGGCCAATCGCCCCATCGCCACCGCCATGGGCCGACTGCAGCAGGCGCTCGCCGACCTATTCGATCAGGCCAAACTCGCGCCGGCGCAAACTTGACTCAGGCGTGAAGGAAGTTGTTCCTCAAGGAATCCCACACGCTCCAACACCATAGTGGTGATCAGCTCCCCGGGTCGCAAGGTGGGGCTCTGAGTTTCCCGCTGGAAACACGGGGCTAGTGAATAAGCTAAAATGTGCCATTTTCGTAGCCACAAAAACTGATCCGCGACCTGTCGCAACCCGGTGGTCCTTCCTTCGGTTCGCCTTCTTCGCGTGGGTGGAAGGTTGGCGACCCTGTCGAGATACTCGTGGCAAGGTTGAAGGTGTAGGCTAACAAAATGATCCGCTGAAAGGGAATGAGAACGGAACAATTCGCGCCGACCCCGGCGGGTTCGCGCAACAAGCAGACGCCTTGGCTAGCTATACGAGCTGTTCTCTCAGGCAATCGCGCCCTACCCGAAAGGGCCGTCCTATTAGCTCCACCACTGCGACTGCTTGTGGGAATCCGAGCTGGAGCGACCTTAATGCGCCCGAATTCTGAGAGAAATTACAGACTATTACGCCTGTTTCGCATGCGAGAACGCTGTTGGTGGAGCAAGCTGGATACCCCATCTGTCCGACGGCTGGGAGCCCTTCCCTATGTGATCGCCACAGGAACGACCCCGAGCCGTGGCCGGACCACCGTCCGCCCCTGCACAGTCCTCTTCTGTGGACCTCGTGAAGACGATGGAGGTGTGCAGGCCACAGCGGTGAAGGTGTAAGTTGAAGAGCATGACCGATCGATATGCCTCTTCTGGTGCCGATGGCTGAAGCCGATGCTCTGGCGAGGCTGCAGGCCGAGAACGCCCGTCTGATCGCGCTGCTGGAGGCCCATGGTATCCAGTGGCGGCTGCCTGCAGAACCTGCGTCTGCCGCCGCGCACGAGGAAGTTTCAAGGCTATCGGCACAGGAGAAGGTCAATCTCTTTCGTCGCCTGTTCCGGGGCCGTCAGGACGTGTACGCGGTCCGCTGGGAGAGCAAGACGACCGGCAAATCTGGCTACACCCCAGCCTGCGGCAACGAGTGGCGAGACGGCATCTGCGAGAAGCCTCGCATCAAATGCGCGGACTGCAGCCATCGTCGGTTGCTGTCATTCACCGATGCGGTTGTGTATGACCATCTGACCGGACGGTCGACCGTTGGCGTATATCCCCTCCTGGAGGATGACACCTGTTGTTTTCTGGCTGTCGATTTCGATGAGGCCGAGTGGCGCCGGGACGCGCAGGCCTTCGCCCACTCCTGCGACGAGCTTGGTGTCCCCGTCGCACTCGAGATCTCTCGCTCCGGACAGGGCGCGCATGCTTGGATTTTCTTCACTGGCAGTGTACCGGCCCGTGATGCCCGTCGTTTGGGCACCGCCCTGATCAGTTACACCTGTGCTGACACCCGTCAGCTGACGCTGACTTCTTACGACCGGCTCTTCCCAAATCAGGACGGGCTCCCCAAAGGCGGTGTCGGCAACCTGATCGCCTTGCCGCTGCAAAAAGAGCCGCGGGCAAATCACCGAAGCGAGTTCGTCGACGGCGACTTGCACGCCTACGAAGACCAATGGGCATTTTTGGCGTCCATTCGATCGATGTCCCCGCAGGAGATCGAGCCCGTCATCTTGCGCGCCGCTGGTGGCAGCCACCCATTGGATGTCGCCTTCATCGATGAAGAAGACTACGCGCAACCATGGAAACGACCGGCACCGGCGGCCAAGAAGCTCCCAGGCCCCATGCTGAAAACGCTGTCCGTGACACTGGCGAATTGCGTCTATTTCGAGAAGGCGGCCTTGCCCCAGCCGCTCGCCAACCGCCTGATTCGGCTAGCCGCCTTCCAGAATCCCGAATTCTACCGGGCGCAGGCCATGCGGCGGTCGGTGTGGGACAAGCCGCGGATCGTGGGTTGTGCCGAGAACTATCCCCAGCATCTTGCGCTGCCGCGCGGCTGCCTGGCTGCGGCCCTGGAGCTCTTGCAGGACAACGCCATTGCCTGCGACCTACGGGACGAGCGGCACCCCGGTGAGCCGATCGACGTTGAGCTCGCCGGCACGCTGCGGTCCGACCAGGAGGCGGCTGTCGCAGCCATGCTGATTCACGATGTGGGCGTACTCTGCGCACCAACCGCCTTTGGCAAGACCGTCGTTGCGGCCGCCATGATCGCTCAGCGTCGCGCCAACACGCTGATCCTTGTGCAACGAACCGATCTCCTCAAGCAATGGCACGAGCGCCTGCAATCCTTTCTACACGTGACGGGAGGCGTGGTGGGGACGATCGGCGGTGGCAAGGCTAAGCCCAACGGTCGCATCGACATTGCCGTGATGCAGTCGCTCTCGCAGAAGGACACGGTCAAGCCGCTCGTTGAAGATTATGGTCATGTCATTGTTGACGAATGCCACCATCTTGGCGCCCGTTCTTTCGAGGCAATTCTCAAGCGCGTGCGCGCGAAATACGTTCTAGGCCTGACCGCAACGCCGTTTCGCCGCGATGGACAAGAACCCATCATCTTCATGCAATGTGGGCCAGTTCGATACACAGCAACGCGACCCGCAAGCGCACCGCGTGACCTTGCCGTGGTGCCGCACGATCTATCCACGCCGATTAACCTGCCGCAGGAATCCGGATTTCAGGAGATACTCCGTCAGCTGGCCAACGACCCGGAGCGAACCTATGCGATTGCCGCGGCGATCCGGAAGGCCGCCCACGAGGGTCGCAAGATCCTGGTGCTGACGCAGAGGACCGACCACTTGGAGGCCATTCAGACGGCTCTGGCTGACAATGACCCAACCCCGTTCGTGCTCCACGGGCGGATGTCCAAAAAGCGACGCGCAGGCGTGATTACCGAGCTCGAAGCACTGCGGCCGGATGCGCCCCGAGTGGTCCTTGCGACCGGCAAGCTGGTCGGCGAAGGCTTCGATCACCCACCGCTCGACACACTGGTCCTTGCGATGCCGGTGTCCTGGAAGGGGACATTGCAGCAGTACGCGGGACGGTTGCATCGAGAGCACGCGACCAAGGGCGACGTGCGCATCATCGATTTCATCGATGCCGGCCACCCGCCGCTGTTACGCATGTGGAACAGGCGCCAACAGGGTTATCGCGCGATGGGCTATCGCATCGTGCGGGAACCGGAGCTTGCGGTCCGTTGATGCCTGCCTCGCTCTTACCGACTTCTCGGCGAGCGCCATCTTGCTCTTCGGTTGCCGCGTCCATGGTGAAAAGACGTTGGGTGCCGCGTCAGCAAAATGTAATCAACAGCAGCATTCAGCCCCAAACGGATCGATCTTTCGTTAGAAATGCGGCCATCGTCCGACGGTATCGGTCAAGGCGCGTAGGGTGAGCCATACCTTGCCCCCTTTTTCTTCCAACGCATCCCCGAGGCACACTGACGTTGCTTGACCAGGCTCTTGGATGCCGCCGCCGTCACGCCCGATCCGATCGACAGACCGTCGGCGATGCCCAGGTACTGGGCCTCGGGGAGGTGCTGCTTGGCGCGTGCGATCTCGCGCTCCAGGCGCTGCTTGAACTGACTTTTTCCGTAGGAGATGTGCCACTATCCGTAGAGGATACCTGAGGCAAACACATAGGCATTTCTTCAAGAAACGTCTTTCCATCCTGAAAGCGGAGCCTTACATAAGCGGTGGAAGAAGCCGGTGACCGTTGATATCCGCTACTTTAAGTATTTCAAGAAGTGCATTGTGTGGCACATGTTCCTGACCGCCCCAAAGAAGCAAATCCAGATTCTCGGCACCTTCCTTTATCCGCTCCAGTACCACGTTGGGCAACCCCGCCATGTCCTCGATCCGTCCTGAGAAGATCCCGAAGCATTCGGTATCGAACTCATCAAAAAAGGCTTCGCCGCGCAGATGCTGCACGAACCGACTGCGGCAAAAAGTGCGCCAGTAGTGCTCGATCCAGTCTTGCTCCGCGTTCACTCCGAGATCTCGGCCAGCCTTTTCACTCTCGATCCACTTGTGTTCTTGGATGGCACTGTTGGCTTCTTCGTAAACACTGAGATGCAGCATGGTCACACCTCCAAGAATCGAGCTATGAAAATTCTAGTGAACCAATAACAGTATGTAACGCCTACTTTCTAACGTCGTGGGGCCGGTAGAGACGATGATAGCTCGACGGGCAACGCGGCGAGCGGATACGCGATGTAAGAGCGGATTCCGCCGGCTATTTTTCACCATGACGTATATAGTGCAAGGTGATTGCACTCTCTTTCTGTGAACCAACCCGCGGACCGCCAGCGAAACATGTGCAGGCCGAAGCAAGCCGCGATTACTGGCGCGAGTGGGCGTCTGTTCGGACACGGGCTCGGCCCAATCGACCCCAAAATGGAAGCCGAAATCCGGCTCCTTTCGTCTTGCGGATTCAAACCAAGACTGTTCCAGGTACTGTTGCATTAAGCTAGCTACCCAGAGCCACGCTGCGGCGCTGGCGATGAACTCCCGGCATCGACAGTCGAGCTGGTCGTAGCGCGTGGCGACCCTGCGGAAGTGGCTGATGCAACGAAAGAAGCGCTCGACGAGCCTGCGCCCTTTGTGGAGGTGGCGCCCGCGGCGTGCTGATGGACGCGAATAACGGGGCTGTCCATGAACACCTCCTCGAAATCGGCATCTTCCGCTATCGCGGCGAACACCCGCTCCCACACGCCCTGCTCCTCCCGCCGTGCAACGCATTGATAGACGCTGTTCCAGCGGCCAAACTCCTCTGGCAAGTCGCGCCAGGCCGCCCCCGATTGTGCCATCCCGAGCACCGCCTCGCCGAACAAGCGGTTGTCCGCCGCGGTACGCCCGCGGTCGGCTGGCTTGCCCAGCAGCATGTGCGCAATACGCTGCCATTGGTCATCACGCAGAA
>JARRNE010000077.1:0-7507 GCA_037385305.1 Chromatiaceae bacterium
CAAGGGGGTGGAGGCTCGGAACAGATCGAGAAGGGCGCTCATGATGGTATGTTGACGAGAAAACGATGTCGGGGCAGACGCTGATGCCCGCACTGTATAGCACATCGCCGCTGGGTCCGGGCAACGGCCGTTGGCGCGCTGGTCGCCGGTTGGAGCCGGGCGATACCCAGTTGCGCCGCCATCCGATGTCCGCGGCGGATCACCGCGACAGATGAGCGAATCTGAGCAGAATGAGCTCGCTGCACGAGCACGCAGGCGCGCACGGGCCAGGCTGGCCCGCCTCGAGGCTGATCTCGCCTACTTCCAGGCCCGCATCGAGATCCTAAGGGATCCGGTGACCATGAACCAGCAGGCCCAGCGAAAGGCGTTCACGGCTCTGTATGCCCTCTTCGCGAAGGTAGCCGGAGCATATGGGAGGGAAGCCGCCCGACCTTGAGTGAGGACAGTTAGCACGGGTCATGCTTGGCGGGCCGGGAGGCGGTCCTCCCTCGAGTCACGCGTTCGGCGGCGGGCGACTCCCCGTGGCGACCTGCTTCTCCCGCAGCAGGGCGCTGATTGCCTCCGCCGGTAATGGCCGACTCAGGTGATAGCCCTGGATCTCGTTGCAGTGCCTCCCCTGCAGGAAATCCTGCTGCTCCTGATTCTCAACCCCTTCGGCGACCACCTTCAAGTCCATGCTCTTGGCCATCGCGATCACGGCCATCGCGATCGCAACATCGTCCTGATTGCTGGGGACCTCCCGCACGAAGCTCCGGTCGATCTTTAGGCGGTTGATCGGGAACTGCTTGAGACGGCTCAGGCTCGAGTAGCCCGTGCCGAAATCGTCGATCGCGAGCTGAACACCGAGGGCCTTGAGCCGGTCGAGCGCCGTAACCGCCCCCTCCGGATCCGACATGAGCAGACTCTCGGTCACCTCGAGCTCGAGCGCGCCCGGCGGCAGCCCAGTCTCTGTCAGGACCTGAGCCACCTGCTTCGTGAAGCCGTGCTGGATGAACTGAAGCGGCGATATATTGACCGCAATGCGCTCTAGGGCGAAGCCCGCCAGCTGCCAGGCCCTTGCCTGCGCGCACGCGGTGCGCAGCACCCATTCCCCGATCGGCACGATAAGGCCGGCGTCCTCGGCAAGAGGAATGAACTCTGCGGGGGGCACGCTGCCGAGCGCCGGGCTGTTCCAGCGCACCAGGGCCTCCAACGCGCATATGCGTCCGGTGGCGAGGTCAAGCTGGGGCTGATAATGGACATCGAGCTCCTGCTGCGCGACCGCCTTGCGCAGCAGGCCCTCCATCTTCAGCCGCCGCAATGCCAGATCGTTCAGGCTTCCCTCGAAGAAGCAGTAAGTATTCTTCCCATTGCGCTTGGCCAGATACATCGCCCCGTCCGCATTCTTCAAGAGGGCGTCCGGCCCTTCCCCGTCATGCGGGTAAACGGCGATGCCGATGCTTGGCGTGATGACGATCTCGTGCTCGGCGAGGTTCAACGGCCGGGAAACTGCGTGCCGGATGCGTTCCGCCACAGCAGCGGCGTCCTCACTTTGCCTAAGCTCAGGTAGAAGCACGGTAAATTCATCACCGCCGAGGCGGGCCGCGTAATCTGCCGGGTCGGCCGGACTACCGTGGATGACGGTGTCGCTCTGCCGCAGGGCCGTGACCAGGCGCCTGGCTGTCGCCTGCAGCAGCTTGTCCCCGACGGCATGCCCGAGCGTATCGTTGATGCGCTTGAAGTTGTCCAGGTCGAGAAAGAGCAGCGCCAGCCGCCGCCCGTGTCGGCTGGCGAGCTGGATCGCCTGGCACATCCGGTCCATGAACAGCGTCCGGTTCGGGAGGCCCGTGAGACCGTCGATGAATGCCAGCTGTCGGATCCGCCGCTCGGCCTGCCGCAGCTCCGTGATGTCCTGCAGCGTCCCGTAGATATGCTTCGGACGCCCGTCCCCCGCTCGTACCACCTCCACCTGGTGGCGGACGTACCGCGGCTTCCCTTCCGCCGCCAGCACCTGATGGGTGGCGGACAGCTGCTCCGCATCCTGCCCGAGCTCCGCAAACCAGAGGCGAACCTTCTCCCGCTCCTCCTCGGGGACACGCTCGATGAAGGCCGAAAGGGCGATCTCCTGATATCGAGGATCCAACCCCAGGATACGGCAGACCTCGTCGGACAGGATCAAGGTATCGTTGCCGCACTGCCAATCCCAATGGCCCAGGCGGGCGATGCGTTGGGCCATCGCGAGACGGCGCTCACCGCTCGCCACCCGATTCATCGCCTCGCTCGCCCGCATCAGATAATGAACGCGGTGCCCGAGCAGCGCGTAGTTGATAGGCTTGGTGATGAAATCGGTGGCACCGGTCGCAAAGGCCCTGGCGATCGACTTGTGGTCTTCAAGCCCCGTGAGTATCAGGATCGGCAGCTGGGCCCCGTCCGGGTGTCCCCTGAGGGCCTTGCAGAGGGCGAACCCGTCCACCTCCGGCATCATGACGTCAGTCAACACAATTTGCGGCCGTGCCCGCTCGAAGTGCTGAATGGCCTCTTTTCCATTGGCAGCCGCGTCGACGATGAAGCCCGCGCCAGCCAGCGACTCGGCCACCAGAAATCGTGTCGTGGCGTCGTCCTCGGCGACCAGAACGCGGGGACGCGCCGCCTCGTCGGCGGCTGCCGCGTCCGCAACTGGCCACTGCTGCTCAGCAAGGGTCATGCAATCGCCTCCGTTCGGTCGGTGGGCGACGCCGAAGACGGCCCGAGGGCATGGGTGACCGCCCGAAACTCTTCAACAACCGCACGGGCGCGTGTCTCAGCTCCATCGAGCCGGCCGGCACGGCTGTCCATCTCGAGCGACCTGCAGAGGGCCGAGAGCCGGGTCGCACCCACGTTTGCGCTGGCGGACTTCAGGCTGTGGGCGCTCGAGGTTAGGGCTTCAGCGTCTCGCCTTGCGGCCGCCTTCTGCAGGTCGAGGATCAGCTTTTCAGCGCTCTCCAGATAGAGCGACACAACCTTTCGCACCAGATCCGGCGCGCCCGGCCGCTGTAACGCCCGCACCGCCTCGAGTGCCTCGGGATCCAGCCTGGGCTCCTGTGGCTCGGGCTCAGACCGGGTCATCGCCTCGGGCGAGGTCTGAGCAGAGACCGCCTCCCCGGCGGGCGCAAATGGCAGCCAGCGGCGGAGTGTCTCAGCAAGTTGACCCATCGTGAAAGGCTTGCTCAGGTAGTCGTCCATACCGGCCTCGAGACACGCCTCCCGGTCACCGCTCAGCGCATTTGCCGTGAGGGCAATCACAGGCACGTGCGCTCCTTGGCCCGCAGTCCGCTCGGCCGCCCGCAGTCGCCCCGTGGCCTCGAAGCCGTCGACGACCGGCATCTGGCAATCCATCAAGACCAGGGCATAGGAGTCAGCCTGAAGGGCCCCGAGTGCCTGTGCTCCGTCCTCGGCCACATCGACCCGCAGGCCGAACGAGGACAGCATCTCGCGACCGAGCTCCTGGCTCACCGGATTGTCCTCCACCAGGAGGATTCGCTGACCGGTCGCGGTCGGAGACAAGGCATTGTGGGCCGCGGGCCTGGGCATCCCCGGCTCCGGCTCGACGGCATGATCAGTGCGCATAGTCCGAAGCAGGGTGTTATAGAGCTGAGATTGACGCACCGGCTTTGTGAGATAGGCGCAGATCCCGAGCGCCCGCATGGCACCATCGTCGAGGTCGCGCCAGATGGAGCTCAACATCACGATGGGCAGCTGCTCGACCCCGACATCAAGACGGATCTGCCGGGCGAGATCGATTCCGTCCATGCCGGGCATCTCCTTATCGAGAAGGACGAGGCCGAACGGCCGACCGGAGACCTCTGCCTCCCGAAGCCAATCGAAGGCACTCGCCGCGCCGTCTGCACTGGCGTGGGCGATGCCCCAGGCAGCGAGCTGCTCTTCGAGGATCGAGCGGTTGGTGGCATTATCGTCCACTACAAGCACCCGCAGAGTGCGCAGGGCGTCCAGGATCTGCGCACTGGTACGCTCCACGCACGTCTCCTTGAGAAGACGGGCGGTGAAGCGAAAAGTGGCGCCAGCTCCTAGGCTGCTCTCCACATGGATCTCTCCGCCGAGCAGGTGTACCAGGCGCTTACAGATCGCGAGCCCGAGACCGGTGCCGCCATGGCGGCGGGTGGTGGAGCCATCCGCTTGGGCGAATGCGTCGAAGATGCGCTCCTGGGACTCGACGGGAATGCCGATCCCCGTGTCGCGGACTTCGAAGCTGAGCAGGCACTGGAGCTCGTCCTCCTCCGTACAGGTGACCCGGAGACTCACCTCCCCGGTCTCGGTGAACTTGATCGCGTTGCCGAGGAGATTGGCGAACACCTGACGCAGCCGACCGAAGTCGCCCCGCAGGGCTGTGTGGACGTTGGGAGCCACCGCGCAAACGAGCTCGAGCCCCTTGCGCTGGGAGCGCTCCGCGAAGAGCTCCGCGACCTCGTCCACCAGCTCCCTTAGGTCGAACGGGGCGTCGTCGAGCTCGATCATGTCGGCTTCCATCTTCGAGAAGTCCAACACGTCGTTGATGATCGTCAGCAAGGTGTCGGCGGAGCGGCGCACGTTGTCCACGAAGCGCCGCTGTCGTCGGGACAGCTCAGTATCGGCGAGCAGCTCCGCCATCCCCACCACCCCGTTCATGGGCGTGCGAATCTCGTGGCTCATTGTGGCAAGAAAGCGCGACTTGGCCTCCGCGGCGGCCTGCGCCTCGACAGCCATACGGCGCGCCTCCTCCGTGCGCGCGCTGAGCTCCTCGTTTAGCTTGCGAAGCTCCAGCTCCGCCCGCTTGCGGCCGCCGATTTCGCGCGCCACGGCGAACATTCGGCGCTCGCCGCCGATCACCCCCTCGCGCAGGCCGATCTCGGCCCAGATCACCTCGCCGGATTTGGCCTTGAACCGCCATTCGAGCAGATGGGAGTCGCCCCCGCGCAGGTGCTCGATCCAGCCCTCCGCGGACATGGGGCGGCCGTCAGCATCCCGCGCGCTCAAGCCCTCGATCCCGAGGACTTTGACCTCGTCGGGCGTATAGCCGAACTGCCACATCGCTTGACCGTTGACGTCGACAACCCGTCCAGTGTCGACATCGAGCACGAAGATGACGTCGTTCGCCGATTCGAAGATCGAGCGATAGGTGGCCGCGGCCTCGGCCAGCGTCCGGGTTCGCTCCGCCTCGATTTGTCGTCGGCGCATCCAGAAACGGACAACCACCATCACGGCGAGCGTCACGACAACGCCCGGCGATACGACCGAGAGCAGCACCGTCGCCTGGTTACCGAAGACCTCAACCCTAGGCTGGATGGTGAGCAGGCTGAGCGGTGTTCCGGCAATCGGGGTCCGCATAGCCACGACGGGCAGCTCACCGCCCTCCCGATTTGGGATAACGGTGGAGAGCACGGTCGCCGGAGGCTGCCCCGCCAGGCCCTCGACGACCTGCCCCACCGTCGGGGGGTCCATATGACCCAACAGAAGGTGCCCCCCCGGGTCCCGGAGGATCGCCTCGCGATGCACGAGAGCGGAATGGGGATGCTCCACCAGATGGGCGGCAATGCGCTGCAGCGACACCCAGGCGACCAGCTCCCCGACGTACGCCCCCTTGAACCAGTAAGGGGAGACGATGGTGACCTGAGGGTCCGTCTCCCCCTGCAAGAGGCGAGGCCCTCCGCGGTCCTTCACTTGGTAAGTTGACCAGTCTCTGGGCCTATGATCGTGACGCGGGCCACCGGCATCCGCCAAGACTTGGCCATCGACCGAAACGAACACCAGGCGATCAAACACCGGCTTTCCCTGGATCGAGGTCTCCTCCATCACCTGTTCGAAGCGCTGCTGAATGGCAAGCAAGCTCGATCGCAGCCCGTACTGCATGGACATCTTGAGAGCCTTGTTTGTGAAGTAGATCGACAGCTCTCGAGATTCCGCCAGGTATTTGACATTGTTGAGGCGCTCGCCAAAGAAATTGCCGAGCGCCGTTGCCCGGCTACTGGTCTCGAGCCGGAACTTTTCCTGCAAGGTCTGCTGCAGCTGTAACTGTCCCTCGTAATTCTTGCTAAGGAGAAAAATGACGTACAGGCTGAGGGCCAGCCCACCCAGCACAAGGGCCACGCGCTGAAATAACGGGCGGATGTTCAAGCAGCCGACCTGGACTGGCTGGTCCCCGCGCTCACGACAGATCGCTTACCGCGCCGCAGCGACCTGCGGAGTTGAGGAATCAAAAAAGTCGCCGAAGCACGTAATCACTGTGGGATAGTATTTCTTCACGAGGGCAAGGTAGGTCCCGTCGCGCCATAGCTGCTCGAAAAAGGCATTGAAGGCCGTGCGCAACTCGGGCGATGACTTGCGGAAGGCGACGCCCATCCACTGCGGGGCAGAGACCGGACCGATCACCTTGATCTTTCCCGGCCACTTATCGAGGGCGATCAGCGCGTTAGGCACGTCGAGCAGCGTAGCTTCAGCGGAGTCCTGAAGAATGGCAGGCACCATTTCATTCAGGTTGGTGCTGCGGGTATAGAGCACGACACGTGCGCCCGTCTCTTGGAGTCGATACAAGTCGGGATCAAGGCAGGTGTTCTTCATTGCCAGGACTTGGCGCCCACGGAGCATTGTCTTCACCGCCGAGACGTCGGCAGCAGGACTTCCGCTCCCCTCCACGGGGGACATCGGGGACCCGGCCCGGGCAATCAGCCAGACGCCCGACGGGAAGGTGGGGACTGAGTAGTCCACGACCTGCTCCCGCCAGGGGAGCATGGTGAGGCCATTGGCGATCAGGTCGCCTCTCACCGGCACGTGGCCTGTCACCTTCACCTTGTCCCCCGCAGGTTTCACAACGTCCCCAGTGAGGTCGCCGATCACGTGGTTCCAATCAGTCTCCACATACTCGTACTTGACTCCAAGATAGGCCGCAAAGCGCTCGATCACCTCAACGTCGAGGCCGTCTCCGCTGCCTGTTACGAAGTTCGCGTACGGCATGCCGAGATGGCGCAAGACGCCCCGCGCCTTGACCTCGCTCAGGTCCCCCGCGACAGCAGCTGCAAGTGCCGCGGTCACCCAAAGAAGCGCGCCGGCGGTCAGCATGGAGCTCAGGCGGCGGAACAGTGCATTCATTCAATAGCCCTCCCCAGTCGAGACAAAGGCGACAAGGAACGGGTAGCGCGTCTTCTGCCGGGCCGGATAAGGATTGCCGCACCACGATTTACCACATCCCTTGGGGGCGCTCTGTGGCCGGAGTCACATCGACACGCCGGTGCGGCAGAGGCTGGGTCCGGTCAACCCTCTGGACAGCAGGACAGTAAGCTACCTATCGGACCCCGCGGGGAGATCTTGACCCCCATCCCCCTCCTCGGATCAGGACGCCGCGACCAGCAGGCCCGCGCCGCGGGCGCTCCCAACCAGGCCCGCCAGCCCGTCACGTCCGCACTTGTGCCCCGCGAGACGGCTCGCCCGATCGAGGGCGACGGGCGGATCGAGACCCGCAAGCACTCCGTCGATCACGGCAGCATTGAACACATCCCCG
>JARRNE010000078.1:0-7503 GCA_037385305.1 Chromatiaceae bacterium
CTCGAAACAACCTCCGGTCCGTACCGCCCATCGGTCCACATATAGGCACCGCAGGCAGTCGACGTGGCTTGCCCATCGTAACAAGGTCGACCCAGATAGACCGAAGGCGCAGGGTCCTTCTCCATCAAACGCAACGCCAAGGGGTCACGCGGCGTCGGGTCCCAGGAAATCTGGTATCGCGTTCTCCAAGGCAGCCCGTCCCCTTCCAAGTAGACGTGCAGGAGCGCTGCTTTGTCCGCCTGAGCGTGATTGCGGTAGGTGACGAGCCGGAAGTTTTCGCCCTCAACTACATCCCGCGTGAGCCCGTACTCCTTTGCAAGCGCATCCAAGCGTTGCGCGGGAGCGCACCCTGCCAGCAAAATCGCAAGACACGCGGACAGGCCCGCGAGGCTCCGCCGAACCCGGCCCTTGCCGACCGGCGCAGTTGGAACAGGCATTTCTCAGGCCGCCATCCACAAGACTCTGACCCTGATGCCACGCCAGCCCACGGATAGGACGGCAGCGTCACAGACCCCTGACTAAGCGTGGTCTTCACGCCCCGCTCGACCCACTCGCGAACGGCAAAGCACCAAGATGAAGGTTCCAGGCTACACCATCGTCCGCGAGCTGGGCAGAGGCGGCATGGCCACGGTCTATCTCGCCATTCAGGAGCGACTGAATCGCCAAGTCGCACTGAAGGTGATGGAGCCCATCTCGGACGCAATCGAGGATTTCACTCAGCGGTTTGCGAAAGAGGGGCAGATTATCGCGCAGTTTCAGCACCCCCAGATCATCACGATCTACGACTTCGATTCCTACGACGGAGCTCACTATTTCTCGATGGAGTACCTCCCAGGCGGAACGCTCGCCGAGAGGATTCCGCAGGGACTCCCGCTCGAGCGCATCCTGGAAATCGTTACCAAGGTCGCGGAGGCGCTGGCCTATGCCCATGAGCGCGGCATTATCCACCGCGATCTGAAGCCCCAAAACATCCTGTTCCGCCGGGACGGAACGCCTGTGCTGAGCGACTTTGGAATCGCCAAGGTCATAAGCGCCAGCCCGGAGACCACCCAGCTCACTCAGCTCGGGACCGCCATCGGCAGCCCCCGTTACATGAGTCCGGAGCAGATCACAAGCCAGACGCTGGATCCGCGGTCGGACTTGTACAGCCTGGGACTCGTGTTCTTCGAGATGCTCACCGGGCAGCAGCCCTATCGCGCCGACGATGTCATTACCCTCGCGATGAAGCACTGCTCCGAGCCGGCCCCCCCTTTGCCGCGGGAGCTGAGTGGCTTACAGCCCATTCTGGACAAGCTCCTGGCCAAGAGGCCGGATGAGCGGTTCGATAGCGCCAAGGCAGTCGTTCGCGCGTTGGAGCGGATCGATACGCGCACACTGAACAGGCCGTCCGACGATGACGAGACGAGAATCGTGGCGCCGGCCCAGGCTCCGAGGGCCCGGCCCGCGGAACCGCCGGCTCCCAAACCGCCCCGCCGGGCTCGGAAGGGCCTGACCATTTTGGCCGCGACCTTATTGGTTACCGCAGCGGCTGCTGGCACCTACTTCGTCTTCTTTCACCAGCCCGCACCAAAAGGGACTGATATTGCCCTCGGATTGCCACCGGCCCCGAGCGACCGGTCCCCGACGGCGAGCGAGTACGAGCGGCTCGCGCTGGAGCACTTTCGACGAAATGAATTTCAGCAAAGCCTTGAGCTGACCAAGCTGGGCCTCGCGTCTGCGCCGGGAGATACGCGCCTCCTTGCCCTCCAGGACCGCATAGCGGCCTACCGGACCGCTGCGGCCCTGCGCAAGGAAGCGGCACAGCGCGCACAAGACGGTCGTTACGAGCAGAGCCTCCAGCTCATTGACCAAGGGCTTCAGCAGGTCCCGGGTCACGCTGGTCTAAAGGGGTTGCGGGCCGAAGTCGAGCGTCGACTCCGCCAGCGTAAGGCTCGGGAGGCGCAGCAGCTCCTCGCCAAGGCAAAAGGGCTCCAACAGCAAGGCGATCTGGACGGTGCCATGAAGCTCGTCGAGCAGGGGTTGGGGCTTGTGCCTTCGGACCCGGCGCTGAAGTCGGCGCAAACCGGAATCCAGACCCAGATCGCCAATCGGAAGAAAGCGGAGGCTCTGTTGGCCGAGGCCCGAAAGCGGCAGCAGGAAGGCGCGCTGGACGAAAGCCTCACGCTGATTGCGCAGGGCTTGCGGCTCGCCCCGGACAACGCTGAGCTACTCGCCCTGCGTCAGACAGTTCAAGACCGGCAAGAGACACAACGGCGGGCGAAAGCGGAAAAGCTCTTGGCCCAGGCCAAACAAGAGCAAGACCAAGGCGCCCTGCCAAAGGCCCTGGGCCTGATCAACCAGGCGCTGAAAGAGGTGCCGAATGATCCGGATCTCCTCGCCCGGAGAGATCAGCTACAGAGCCAGCTTGATACCAAGAACCGCATCGAGGGACTGCTGCGAGCCTGCTCTAAAGAATTTCCGCTCGATCGGCTTTCCGCCGAGAAGGCAGGCGCCGCGGCGGCCTGTTACCAAAAGGTCATCGCCGCATCGACGAACAACCCTGAGGCACGAGCTAAGTTAGGCCGAATCGCCGACCTCTACGCCGACTGGGTGACGGCCGCCCTGTCGGGCGGCGAGCTCGACAGGGCCGCGACCCTGCTGTCCGGACTCACGCGACTGAGACCTGATTATCCGGCGCTCGACAAATTGAAGCTCGAGCTCAAGGCCAAGAGCGAAGCGGCGGCAGCACAGGCACAGCGCATCGCTGAAGAGGAGGCTCGCAAGAAGGCCCAACGGCGGCTTGCACCTGAGATGGCCCCCATCAAAGGGGGCTGCTTCGAGATGGGGAGCCCCCCAAGCGAGCCGGGCAGGGAAGCGGACGAGCGTCAGCACAAAGTCTGCGTTAAGGATTTCCAGATCGGGAAGTACGAGGTCAAGGTGAAAGAGTTTCGCCGATTCGTTCAGGCGACCGGCTACCAGACCTTGGCCGAGCGCGACCTCGGGCCTCACGCCGACAACGGCTGCTGGGCCCTCGATCAGAGCGACACTGACAACCCATGGAAATACCGGTCGTGGGCCAACTGGAAAAAGCCTAACAAGTATCGCCCCACGGATGATGAGCATCCCGTAAGCTGCATCAGCTGGCTGGACGCCGAGGCCTACATCGCTTGGCTGAACCAAGAGACCGGGGGGCATTACCGCCTACCAACGGAGGCAGAGTGGGAATACGCGGCCCGCGCCGGCGCCACAACGGCCAGGTTCTGGGGAGATGGCGTTGACGCCCGCGCGTGCAAGTACGCCGACGTTGCGGACGCCGGCCATCAATGGGCGGACAGCTTTCCCTGCGATGACGCCTACGAATGGGCAGCCCCTGTGGGTCAGTACCGGCCGAACGCCTGGGGCCTCTACGACATGCTCGGAAACCTGTTTGAATGGACCTGCTCGCCTTACGACCAAGCCTACGACGGGGCGGAAACGAAATGCATGGGAAAAAGCCCCGCCGTCCCGGTTTCCCTGCGAGGCGGGTCCTGGTACAGCGGTCCGAAGCCCGTTCGCTCGGCGTACCGCGACCGAAACTACGCGGACGCCCGGTACGATTTTCTTGGATTCCGCCTCGCCGGCGACTGACTGGTGCGGCGATTGTAGTTGGAAAGGTTGGGCTCCGCGGCTATTCCCATATCAGCAACGCTGTCCGAATGCACCTGTGCCGATCACCCTTGGCTTTGTCGATCCCTCTGCCGAGGGAAGAGGACAGGGGCCGGCACGCCACTGACCGCGTTCAGACCAGTCACGCTCCCTCTAGACACCGCCTGCTAGGCGCTTCGTCGCATAAAGCACATTCTGGTACTCCTCCCTCCGACTCAGCTCCAGCTTCCCAAGCTGAGACGCCTTGGTGCGAGACGCCTCCAGCCGCTGCTGGCTCTGCTCCAGATCACGCTCACGCGCCTGTAACTGGTTGCGCAGGCTTTGAATGGTCGAGGCACTGGCGGTTGTCGTCTGCTGCGCGCTCTCCAGCTGCGCCCGCAACCCGTCCACTTCGGATCGTATCTTCCTGATCTTCTGCTGCTCTGCCGCGATACGCTGGTTGGCCTGGTCTCGCTGCTCCTGCACGGCATGGAGGTCCTTTTGCAGCTGTTCCGCCCGGCTCTGCGCATCACGCCGCTGGCTCTCGAGCAGCCGCTTCTGCGCCTCGTAGCTGGCCTTGAGTGCATTCACTTCCTGATCGTGAGATGCCAGCTTTGCCTCCTGCTCCTTGATCCGAGCCTGCAGCCGGGCGATCTCCGCCCGCGCCTCCGGCCCGGAGGACGCTCCGGAGAGGCGGGCCAGCTTGCGCCGATCATCAGCAAGCGAGCTCTGGGTTTCCTTGGCACCCCGCGACTGGCGCTCGAGCTTCTCCTCCGTGCTGCGCAGCTTCGCCCGCAGCTCTTCCGCTGTCCGCTTCCGCAGCGCGAGCTCCCTCTGGAAGCGCTCCCGCTCCGCTTTGAAGCTCGACTCAAACACCAAGTGATCATTGGTCACCCCGGACGCCTTCCGGTACCAGTCGAGCGCAAGCGCCTTATCCTTCGGCACACCGAGGCCCCTCTCGTACAGCGAGCCAAGACTCGTCTCCGCCGCACGGTTGCCCTGGTCTGCCGCCTTGCGATACCAGACGGCCGCCTCCGCGTAGCTCGGCGACGGCAATCCTAGACCCTTCTCGTAAATCTCCCCTACGTACGCCTGCGCGACCGCGTCCCCCGCTTCGGCCTTGGGCAGCAAAGCCTTCAGTGCCGACGCGTAGTCGGAGCGGTCGAACACGATATATTCTCCCCCCCGTATCGCGCAGTCCTTGCGCGTCGTCTTCACCTCACGGCGAGGTGTCAGATATGTCATCGCGGTGCCCAGCTGCCGAATCTGACCCGGCAGTGCGCAGTCCACCAGTACAAGGTTGTCGATCCCTCCCCCCGAAGCCTGGGCAGCCCCAGACATGCCCGAGTAGTCCCCGCTCTGCGGCGCAGTCGCGCAGGCGGCTGCCAGCAGGCTCAAGCCTAACGGCCCCGTCCAACCAAGGACACGCACGATGGTTCCAGTGGTCATCCTATTTCAGCGCTCCTGTAGGGCGCCTTCGCGCCTAGAACTCAATCCTGACGCCGGCATTCACCGCGTTGTAGGTCACGCCCTGATACCCTAATAACGTCTTATAGGAGATGAAGGCTGACCGCCCCTGAGCGAGCTGGGCCGACACACCCACGCCTAAGTCAAAGTAGTTGCGATCGGGATTGTTTGTCAGCACATAAAAGGGTTGGTTGTTGATGTCATTCACAAAGCGCGTGCCCACCTGCTCCTGGCTATTCAGGTATTCATGCACCCAGGTGACGGTGAGCTCCGGGCTGAACACGCCATAAGATGTGCTGAATGCCTTTGCGACCTGGAAGCCGAGGTTGGAACGGAAGGACTCGAAGGTCTGCGAATCCAACGCCTGGGCCATGCTGCCTCCAACGCCAACCGGGTTCGACATCCGCTCGCTATAGCTGTCGACCGAGTTGTTCAGGTAGGTCAGACGTACGAGGGGTGTGAAGGACAAATCACCCTGGTACATCGTGTAACCGGCACCGAGGCTGAAGTTCCACAGGTCCGCATTAGGGCTCGATGATGCCACCTGGCTCGCCGTCTGATTCCCGATAGTATAGTTCACGTTTCGCTTTAGGTCGTAGTCGTTGGACGCGTAGCTAACCAAGCCGTCAAAATACAGCCCGCTGGGGAGGAAGTAGGTTCCGTAAAAGGCACCGCCCCAAGAGGTTGTGTCCATCGTTCCCTGGTTGTTATCAAACCCCACGTCCCCGTTCCAGTACTGCACGTAGGCGCCCCCGACCAGCTGATCCGTGAACCGGTAATCCAAGCCGCCCGCGAAGTTCCAGCCATGGAAACCGTAGCCGGGCTGGTAGTCAGTGCTGTCCTCGCTCCCATCGACGTACCGCGTATTAAGGAATCCGCCGAAACGCCCGAAGGTGACGTCGCTGCTGGCACCGCCGCCGGTCTCGCCGAAGAAGTTGGTTGATGCCAGCGCCTTGCCCGCGCTGTAGACCGAAAAGCCGCTCGCCAGCCGAATCTGCTCCAGCCGGCCCATGATGCCCGCCACGGTCATGGTCGCTGTGCGCATGGCGGCAGAGTTCTGGGCGTTAATCTGAGACGCAGCAATGCTGTCAACCGCCTGCGTCGAGCCAGCCGGATCCGTGGCTGAACCGCCCACAATTATGTTGCAGTCCTTCTGAAACGCCTGATTATTCGGGGCACCCTCACCGTTCTTCCCCGTCACGCATGTGGTCCGTATAGCCGCACCCGTTACAGTCCCGTTCACGTTGTAGGCCTCAGCGACAACGTTGGACCATTGTGGAAACACGATGGGAAGCGTGACGAACGCCACCACGCTCCCTATCTTGATACACTTGGCTAAATTCGTCTTATCCGGCTTCTTATGCATCTCGTTTCTCCCCCGACTGATTGAGAGCCACCACCATTCCCAGAACCACAAGCAAAAGCTGGGAAAACCAATACCGAAGCACACTGAACTCGCTCAGCCCCCCCAGCACTATCAGCGTCAAACTCGCGGTCAACCCGATCCATAGTGAATCCTTCGACCGCGCCCACGCCGCTTTCAGCATTCTGCCAGCCGCGTAAATCACACCTAAGAGGCAGAGAAGAGCGAACAGACCGCGCTCCGCTAGCACCTCCAAGTAGAGGCTATGCGCCCAAGGTGCATGGAGCTGCGGAATGACACGAACCCACCCTGGAAAGTGAATGCTACTCTGATAGCCTTCGTAAAGGAGTGAGAAGGTTCCGGGCCCGTGCCCGAACCAAGGGGCTGTGAGAAACATCTTGCAGGCAGCGATCCAAAGCGGGATGCGAGTGGAGAGGCTATTCAACTGGGCAAACTTATGGAGCAGCGCAAAGCCCGTCACCGCGTCGATCAAGACAAATAAACCTAAGACACCCGTCGACAGCCACAACGCGCTCTGCCACCGGATTTTCGCCTCTGCCACTACAACGCCGAAGCACATGACCGCAAACAAGGCGACACCCGTGCGACTCTGGTAGACAATCATTGCTGCAAGACAAGCCAAAAGAGATATCCCTGCCAGCACCTTAGCCACTGCCCCGCGGGCGCTCAGGAGTGTGACGAAGGGAAAAGGCGCGAGAACCACGGTAATGAGGAGGTCGTTCGGGACCGAGAAGAAGGGAAGGGCCGCAATCTCCATCCACTTGCTGGGATCTTGGCGTGGGTGCGCCAGCGCAGTCAGTAGGAGAACGCATGCAATGGTGGTGCTGAGAACGATCAGCGCCACGACCAGGCGGTCAATGTCCTCCCTGCAAAACCGGGTCGCAACGGCCTGGAAGACAAGCAGCTGGGGCAGCAGAGAGATGCTCACCCGCAGGCCCCTGGCGGCGGCCTCAGACCCAAGCACCGAAGCAACGCTGGCGGCCAAAAAGCCAGCACCAAACAAATAGAGAGCTGTACTCGCGCCGCGTACGGCGGGTCGCACCTCTTTG
>JARRNE010000079.1:0-7469 GCA_037385305.1 Chromatiaceae bacterium
TCGTGCGGGTGCGGGTGCTGGTCTCGAAAAAGAGGTTGGCGACGATCTTGCCCCGACACAGGGGGACCTTCTTCACAGCCTGCCGGGCAACCATCAGGAAGCCCTCGGTCTTGTCCAGGATTTGGGTCAGGAGGTCCCGCCCGAGACCCTCAATGGTCAGGAAGTGCTTGAGGTTTCCCTGCCCATCCAGCTGGATATTGGTTCTATTCATCTGTGGGGTTGGAGGCAAGGGCCTTGCGCAGGAGCTTGCGGGGGCATTGGCCGAGCACCAGCTCCAGGGGATCGGGGCCGGTGAGCTTGATCTGTTGGCCTGGCTGCAGGCGGGCGTGCAGGCCGACGACGTTCGGCTCGATGGGAAGCTCCCGCCCGTCCCGCTCCGCGAGGGTTGCCAGTACCACGGAGGCGGGGCGGCCGTAGTCGAAGAGTACATTGAGCGCCGCCCGTATCGTCCGGCCGGTCTGCAGGACGTCGTCAACGAGAATGACATGGCGGTCGTCGAGGGGCACGGGGAGATCCGACGGGCGAACCTGGGGATGCAGACCGATGCGGGTAAAGTCGTCCCGGTAGAAGGAGATGTCGAGCTGACCAAGAGGGTCGCCGAGACCGAGCTTTCGATGCAGGCGTTCGGCGACCCAGACCCCGCCCGTGTGGATGCCGATCATGATCGGTGCGTTGGATCCGCGAGTCTCGAGCAGGTGCGAGAGCTCGGCGCCCATCCGCTGGATGGCGAGTTCCAGCTCGGCGGGCGTCTTCCAAACCTCAGTGCTGCTCACAAAGCCAGGTCTCGAGGATGAGCTTGGCGGCCATGGCATCCACCTGATCACGGGAGGTACTATGACGGCCGAGCTGGCGCCGGGCCTCGATCGAGGTCAGTCGCTCGTCTACCAGATGCACCGCCAAGCCGAATCGGCCGGCGAGCTGTCGGGCGAAGCGCCGCGCCCGGGGTGCCACCGTTGCCTCGGTGTCGTCCATATTGAAAGGCAGGCCGACGACCGCCGCGGAAGGACGCCACTCCTGAACCAGGCGCTCGATGCGGGGCCAATCCGGCTGGTCGCCCTGGCTGCGCAACGTGCCGAGGGGGGACGCCGACCCGGTGACCGTCTGGCCGACGGCCACCCCGATCTTCCGCGGCCCGAAGTCAAACCCGAGGAGAGTGCCCACTTAGGCGTGGCCGGTGTCGCCGCTCAGTAGATTCAGGTCGATACCGAGCAGCTGGGCCGCCGCCTGCCAGCGGGCCTCGGGGGGCAGCTGGAAGATGATGTCACCGTCCGCCGGTCCGCTCAGCCAAGCGTTGGCGCTCATCTCGTCCTCGAGCTGTCCTCCTGCCCAGCCGGCATAGCCCAAGGCGATAAGAGCCTGCTTTGGGCCCCGACCGCCGGCGATCGCTTCCAGGACGTCCTTGGAGGTCGTGACGGAGATCTCCGGCGTGATGCTTAGCGTGGAATCGAAGCTCAGCCCGCCTGAGTGGAGCACGAATCCCCGGTCCGGCTGGACCGGCCCGCCCAGATAGACCATGGTGTCCAGTATCACCGGGTCACCGCTGGCGATGTCGAGCTGGGTCAGCACCTCACCCAGGCGGACGTCCATCGGGCGGTTGATGACAATCCCCATCGCGCCCTGATCCGTGTGCTCGCAGATGTAGGTGACCGTGCGCGAGAAGTTCGGGTCCTGAAGCCCCGGCATGGCGATCAGCAGCTGGTTGGTCAGGGATGTTGAGAAGGTCATGGGCATAGTATCCAGGTGCCCCTGACCGGTGGCAAGGGATTGCGACCACCGCCGAGCATCACCGAGTCGGCGTTCAGTCGTCCCAGCCGAGGTGGTTGCTGCTCAGGAACTGCCAGGTTCGGGTAATGTCCAGGATGTCCGTCTCGGCGCTGATATCGGGCGGAAAGGGGGCGTAAGGGGCGGCCAGCTTGACGATGCGTACTGCGGCCTTGTCCAGCACTTCGAATCCGGAGGAGTGCACGACGCGGACGCTCGCCACGGTTCCGTCGGCCCTGACAGCCACCTGTAGGATGAGGCTGCCGTGGAGCCCAAGCCGTTTTGCATCTTCGGGATAGTTGAGGTTGCCGATTCGCTCCACCTTGCGCCGCCATGCCTCCAGGTAGTGCGCGTACTTGTACTCCCGCGTGCTCGCGCTGATCGCCCTTCTGCGCGGCTGCATGGCGTAGTCCCTGGCGCCGTCCTCGATCCGGGCTGTCAGCTGGGCAATCTCCTGGTTTCGGCTGGCCAGCAACTGTCCTGCTGAGACGAGCGGACGGGACGCAGTCGTCTCCAGGGAAACCGCCCGGGGGGCGCTTTGGGCGTTGGCCAGGGCGAGAACGGAGCTGGGCGAGGGCGCACTCGGACGTTCGGAGGACAGAGGCGTAGCCGCCGGTTGCGGCTCGGCCCTGGCTTCCCGGGCAGCCACTGGAGTCTCGGCGGGGGGAACGATGGGCTTCTGATGCGGGTGGCCGGTCCCACCGCCGATATGATCCACTTGGGCGAGCGCGTCCGCCTTGTCCGGCCGGCCATTCGATATGGCGTCGGCGAACATCGTGATGTCCAGGGGCAGTGGTGCGTGGGTCGCGAGGACATAGCGAGGGATCTCGAAGCCCAGACCCACGATCACCAGCAGGTGCACGGCCCCCGAGATGAGCATCGATTTGCGCAGCCGCGCCGGTGATTCCTCCAGCCCAAGCAGCTTGCCCTCCCGGTGCGGCCTGTTCGGGGCGGTTCTCCCCACGAGCGGCCCTTCCACGTCACTCCCGCTTGGCGGCGAGGGGTGTGCTGAGCTTCACCGCCGCACCCTGGTCGAGCAGCTGGACGCGGCGGGCCATGGCTGGGTTCATGTGTACAGTGCCCGCGCGATCGATCAGCAGCACGTAGGGGATCGCCATACGCTCCGCGACTTCATGCCATGCCGCCGGGCCTGCGACGAAGAGCGCGTCTGCCACCGCCGCGGCGGCGGCTGCGCTCTTGGTGATCACCGCCACCGAGCTGGTCCTGCCGGCGGGGTAGCCGGTGCGAGGGTCGAGAATGTCATGATAAGTCTTGCCGTCGTAAAAGAAGGTTCGGTCGTGGCCGGCCGCTGTGAACAGACTCTCGTCTCCGCCCATGAGAACCGTGGCGAACACCCCACCGCCGCTGGCGCTGCGGATGGTCACCCGCCAGGGTCTACCGGCCCGATCTCCGATGACGCGGAGGTTCCCGCGCGCGCTCACCATGGCGTTCCGAATTCCCATCTCCGCGAGGTGTGCGATCGCGACATCGATTGCGTAACCCACGGCGAAGCTCCTGAAATCCAGCGAGACCGCAGGGTTGTCGCAACGCAGCCGAATTCCCTCGATATGGATGTCGCTCATCCGCGGCCGAGCGGCCACAAGCTCTTCGATGCGGTCGGGGTCGGGCGGGGCATGGCTTGGGGGGGCGTTTGGCACAAATCCCCACAGCTCCAGCATGCGGCCAATCGCCGGGTTGAACAGATCTTGGCTCTGCCTCGCATAGGCCTGCCCCTCTTTGATGAGGGGCAGCACCGACGGGGGGGCGGCGAACGCCTCACCTTTCGGTAGCAGGGCATTGACCCGGTAAAGGGGTCCAGGCCGGTCCGGTCTGAAGGCATCGCTCGCGAAGGCGAAGTCCCGCTTGACTGCCTGGGTGGCGCGCTCCGCCTGGCTGGGACTTGCGCCGACCAGGTAGAGGTCCACGAGGGTGCCGAAGGCGGGGAATCGCGCGGTGTGCGCCGGCGTCTGTTCCCGGCAGGCGGAGAGCAGGGTCGACAATAGAGCGAGAGCCAGGGCGAACGGGACACCCCGGAGGCCGGTCCCGCGTGAAGGCCATGGGACAGGGCTTGATGACCCGGCCTGCCCCAGGGACCTTGCTCTAGTCCCCACCCAGCCGCTCCTCGAGTGCATCCATCAGGCTGCCCGCGATGTCGAGCCCGAAGGCGGCATCCAACTCCCTGACGCACGTGGGGCTGGTCACGTTGATCTCCGTGAGGTACTCACCGATGACATCCAGGCCGGCAAACAGGATCCCCCGGGCACGCAGCTCCGGACCCACCTGGGTGGCTATCCAGCGGTCGCGCTCCGTGAGGGGGCGGCCTTCGCCGACACCCCCGGCGGCGAGGTTTCCCCGTGTCTCACCGGACAAGGGGATGCGCGCGAGGGCATAACCCACGGGCTCTCCTGCAACCATCAGGATGCGCTTGTCCCCGTCGCGAATCTCCGGGATGTGGCGCTGCGCCATACAGTACCGCTGCCCTTGCCCCGTCAAGGTCTCCACGATGACTGAGAAGTTGGGATCGGCGCGTTGGACCCGGAAAACCGAAAATCCGCCCATCGCGGCCAGGGGCTTGAGAATGATGTCGCCGTGGCTCTCCAAGAAGGTTCGGATGTCCGCTGTTCGCCGCGTGACCAGGGTGGGGGGACAGCACTGGGGGAACCTCGCGGTGAAGACCTTTTCGTAGGCGTCCCGCAGGCTCCTCGGGTCGTTGACCACCAGCGCACCGCGCTCCTGGGCCTGCTCCAGGATGTAGGTCGCGTAGACATACTCCATGTCGAACGGCGGGTCTTTGCGCATCAGGATCGCCGTCAGGCTGTCGAGCGGGCGCGTCCCCTCCTCGGTGAACCGAAACCAGCCGGCGGCATCGTCTGCGAGCTGCACCCGCCGCATGCGACCCCAGGACCGCCCGTCGCTCAGGAAGAGATCGGCAAGCTCCATGTACCAGATCGGCCAGCCCCTCCGTTGGGCCGCAAGAAGCATCGCAAAGGTGGTGTCCTTGGCGATCTTGATAGACCCGATAGGGTCCATGACCACACCGATCTCGATCTGCATCGAGACATATTAGCGTAGGGGGAACTGCCATGTCAGGGCGCCTCCCGCACAGACGCTCGGAACGGAAGCAAATTAACATAGCGTCTCCGCTGTATCACGTAACTCATTGCGGAAGCGTCTGTTGCTTGTTATCGTCCGCTTGGCCGAGCGGCCCCCGGAAGGCTCCGTGCGAGTCCGGGACGAGGTTGGAAGGACCGCAAATCCCAGGACCTGCGAGCCGGTGCACAATTGCGCCCTCGGATATTTGATAAACAGGGTACGCTGCTTCGGCAGGGTAGATACCGCGACAACAGGGCGAGGGGATCGCCAGCACGAAGGTGCCTTACACATGACAACAGCGGATCAGGACGCCGCCCTCAAAGGGGTCAAGGTTCTGGTGATCGATGACAGCAAGACGATCCGGCGCACGGCGGAGAACTTGCTCAAGAAGGCTGGCTGCGAAGTCTATACCGCCGCGGACGGGTTCGAAGCCCTGGGTAGAATCGTGGACGACCGGCCGGACGTGATCTTCGTAGACATCATGATGCCGCGTCTCGACGGCTACCAGACCTGCGCCCTGATCAAGAACAACGCGGAGCTCGGCCATACCCCGGTCATCATGCTGTCGAGCAAGGACGGGCTGTTCGATCGGGCGAAAGGGCGCATGGTGGGCGCGGAGCAGTATTTGACCAAGCCCTTCACCCGCGATGAGATCCTGGGCGCGATCCGTCGGCACATAAGAAAGGCCGCCTAGCGCTTGAAAACCTGATGCAGCGCGAGCCGAACGGATAGCCGATTGCGATTGACTGGTAGCCCGCGAGGACCGATGAGAGGCTTCTTCCGACACAAACCGGGGGATCAGCGGCCCGGCGAGATGCCGCCCGGCTCCCGCGGCACGATCTTGGTCGTGGACGATTCACCAACGGAGACGCGGATCTTCATGGATGCCTTGACCAAGGCCGGGTTCCGCGTCGAGACCGCAACGAACGGGGAAGAGGGGGTGCGTTTTGCCCGGCGGCACCGCCCGGATCTGATCCTGATGGACGTGGTTATGCCGGTGCTCAACGGATTCCAGGCCACCCGTCAGCTGCGGGGCGACCCAACCACGGCGGAGATCCCCATCATCATCGTGTCGAGCAAAGACCAGCCGACGGACCGGACCTGGGGCTTGCGGCAGGGGGCGCTCGACTATCTCGTCAAACCCGTCGACGTGGCGGAACTCATTGCAAAGATAGGGGCGGTGCTCGGTGATTGAGAACCTTGGAAGCGCCGAGGGCGCAAGCAGCGACGAGTTACTCGCGTCGTTACGCAGCCTGGAGACAAGGTGTGTGGAGGCGGCGGCCCGGCTGCCTCAGCCCCAGGAGTCCTCGGACCAGTGGGCGGGTGTCCTTTTTCACGTGGCAGAGATGCCGCTTTTGGCACCCATCGAGGAGATCGCCGAACTGCTCGATGTGCCCCGTGAGATCACGCCCGTGCCAGCGACCAAGGCGTGGCTTTGTGGCATAGCGAACAACCGGGGCACACTCCTGCCGATCTTCGATTTGCAGGCATTTCTCTTCGGTCTGACTACTCCCCGCAATCCGAAGAATCGGGTCATGGTTGCGCGCCAGGATGAGTTTCCGTTCGGCTTGCTCGTGCGCGATCTGAGCGGTATCCGCCACTTCCAGCCGTCCGCCCAGGGTGAGCTGGCGCCGGGGCTGCGCGATTCGTTGGCCTCCTTGGTTACTGGCTGCTTCGCTGCCGAAGGCGAGTCATATCCGGTCTTCAGTCTGCGCCGATTGGCTCAGGACACGAGGTTCAATCTGGCCGCGGGCTGATGCCGGAGCTGACGGGTCGTGTCTCATCAACCACAACAAGGCTTCTAGAGTCTGCGACGGGAAGGGGAAGCAAGATGGCAAGACGGGGATCGGCGACGCAAGCGGGCCGTGGATGGATGGCTGCCAATGCGCTGACCATCCTGCTGGCGGTTCTCTTCCTCATCTCTCTGGGCCTTGCGCTCGCGAGCTTCTTCCTCACCCAGCGCTCAGGTGGAGTGAGTGAGAGCAGGCTTGGTGCGGCAGTGGCCGGCCGCTCCGGGGTACGCCAGCTGGTCGTGGCCGCAGGGGAGGCCACCAGGGGCGAAGCGGGCGCGTTCCCCCAGCTCCGCAGTCTCCGCGACGAGGTGCAAGACCAGGTGGACGTCCTGACTGGCTCGCCCGCCGGGACCTTGCCGCCCGAGATCGAAAAGACCTCAGCTTTGGTGGAGAACACCTGGGCCAAGGTGCGAGCGGACGCGGATCGGATCCTCGCCGCGCAAAAGTCGCTCGGTCGGCTCAGCAGCTTTGCGGCAAACGGAAGGGAGGTGCTCCCCGAGCTTACCAAGAGCCTGGACCGGGTAATGGTGCTCACCGCCCAGAAGCAGGCAGCCACCACCCGTATCCTTGCCCTGGCGCGTCAGCTGGTCGCCGTTCAGCGCATATCCTCCGCGCTCGAGGGTTACTTGGACGGTACCGCACCGGCAGGGTCGGCGGTTGAGGGCTTGACCGACGATGCCCAGCAGGTCGCGGCCGTTCTGAAAGGTCTTTTGGCGGGCGACCAGTCCCTGGGACTCGCGCGGGAACAGGACGCGTCGACCCGCACTGCCCTGCAGAAGGCCTCATCGCTCTTGGGTTCCCAGCGCTTTGGCGTGGACGAGC
>JARRNE010000080.1:0-7462 GCA_037385305.1 Chromatiaceae bacterium
GTGAACCCGACCGTTCGATGCGAGCCATCGCAGAAGGGCTTGTTCTTCGACTCGCCGCACCGGCAGAGGGCGGTCTGGTCCCCGCGCCAGGCCTCACGGCCGCTGCCGGCCCTGATGGTCACATTGCCGGACAGCAGGAGCGGACCGTTTGGAACGGGTGTTACCTTGAGCTTACCGCCCCGTCCGACCGGGTTGGACCCACGCTCGCCGACGGCGCCGCAGTCCTGAAAGTCCGCCTTCTCGTGACTGTTGTCGCAGAAAGGCTTGTTCCCGGAACGCCCGCAACGGCAGAGGGCCGCGCGGAAGCGCACCCCCGGCATATCCGGCGGCGCCCCTTCGATCTCCAGGTCCCCGGTCACGAAGAGGGGGCCGTTATAGCTCACGACGATCCCGTTCTCGGCTGGGGCCCGCTCCGAATCCCCGGACTTGTCCGCGTACGTCAGTGCCCCGCTGGGGCAGCGCTCCACTACCTCCCTGACCTCCGCCTTGGTCGTGACGTCCGGCATGCACCAGGGCTCGCGCCCGGCGACGAACACATCGCCCTTCGCCTGTCCGCACTCGCCGATGTGGATACACAGCCGGCCGTCCCAGGCGACGTCGACCTCGGCGCCGGGAAACTGGTAGACCTTCTCTTCGCTCATCATTGCCTCCTCCTTCCGGATCGGTGTTGAACGGCTGGCGCGCGCGGCAAAGCACCGCCGCTTGCCGTCCAAGGTGGCAAGCGCCAGTCGCTCAGCGGACCGGGTCCGGAGACGCTGCCCGCCCTGAGAGCCGCCAGGATCTCTTTGGATGGCCCGAGTATTCGCCCAAGCGCCCGAACCTGGTCCGAGGGCGCCCTCACCGACGAGCCCGTTCGGCCGGCCTATTCGCCCAGGAGCAGCCGCTTCGCCTCGTTGATCTTGGCCGCCAAGTAATCGGAGCCGCCCCGGTCCGGGTGCAGCTTCTGAATCAGACGCCGGTGCGCGTCGCGGATCTGTTCGGCGCTCGCCCCCGGGCTAAGGCCAAGGATCGAGAAGGCCTCATCTTGGCTGAGCCTGGTATCCCCTCCCGCCGCCCTGCTTCCACCCTGGGGCTCACGGTCGCGCCAGCCGTCCCCATGAGTCCGGTCCAAATAGGCCTCAAGCACCGCTGCCGACTGGGCGTCCCCCGCCCGGCAATGAACGAGCAGCTCCAGGCTCTGGTCGAGGGTGAGCTCGGACAGACGACGCCCCCGGCCGGGTCCTTCCAGCACCGTTCCGTCCATGCGCCCGGTCGCGTGCTCCAGGGTCACCTCCAGAAAGCGGGTGCGGATGGAGGACGCCTGCTGGGATCCACCCAGACCCCCGGAGGCCATCCCTGGAATGCCGGTGATCCCCAGCTGATGCAGAATCTGCTGGACGGCGGGCAGCGCGCGCAGAAGGCTGACGGCCCGCATCGCCAGGGGGATGGCGGCAGCGACAGCGGCAAACAAGGGATTGAGGCGTCCCGTGGCCGCCGCCAGGACCACCAGCCCGATCGCCCCGTAAAGGGCAACGCGCCGCAGGACTACGGCCACCTGGGCCGGCGGGGTCCGGCGAAACCAGTTGAGGAACAGCCACAGCAGGACGGCAATCGCGGCGAGGAGGATAAGCCTGGCCATCCGGGATCATCCCTTCCCCATCTGATTTGTAAGCTGCAGGACCGCCCCGCCGCGCCGCACGCCGAACTGCTCGAGGGCCTTGCGTCCCCCGGCGGCGAAGACGGCGACGGCACTCAGCAGGTCCCTGAGCGTCTGCGCGCTTCGGGAGTCGAACGGGCAGTAAGCCCCGCCGCTCAGGCAGGCGATCCGGCGAAAGCTTTGCTCGGCGACCCGGTCGCCACCCTCCTGAAAGACGAAAGCGGGAAGGCCCTGGATCCCCAGCTCCCCGGCAAGGCCCGCAAGCATGGCCGCGCTTTCCTCCATGCAGTCGCCCACGAAGACCAGGGCGTTGACCTTGCCGCGGCGTGTCTCGTCGAGCGCATGTCTCAGGACGCGGCCAATCTGGGTCAGCCCGGCGGCACAGCGGACACGGGTCATGCGACCAAGCAGGGAATCCGCATCCTCACACCATGGAGACGCCTTCATCTCCATCACACCGCGATAAAAGCAGAGCTGGACCTCGAGTCCCCCGAGAGCGGCGGTCTCGCTGAACATCTCGGCCTGGATCTGCATGGCCCGGTCCCAGGTGGGCTCACGGCTAGCCGTCGCATCCATTGCAAAGATGAGCCGCCCGCGCTTGCCCGCCTCGCCCCGCGCGGGGGTCGCCGCCACCTGACGCAGGAAGGCGTCCACCTCACTCGCGGTCGCGGGCTTCTGGATCTGCTTTCGGTCGTCGGCCAAGGCTCACCACCGGACGGTTACGTCGCAAGGATATCGGGAATCTGGCACCGGATTCCAACCTTCAGCTTAGATTGGGCAGCTCAAGCCGCCAAGGCGCCCAGAACGCCGAGGAAACAGTATATTGTGACCGACCGGATGCTCACCAAACGAAGGATGCCTGTCTTGCTCTGCAAGCACACGAAGACCTCGGCACCCTTGGCGTTCTCGGCGGCTCGAGTGCTCTTTTCGGGTTCCGGGGTCCTGCGGCCCAGATGGTCTCAACCTCGGGTCCGAGCGCCTTGCTCCACATCGGCACCACATGCACGCGGCGCTAACGGTCATGGCGTCAGCGCCACCCCAGAGAACCAATACGGGACAAAGTCGGTCGCTGCCGCCATGACCGTTTCCCTCTCCCCGGCCCTCTCCCAGTGGGCGAGGGTGACAGGGAGCGCGCTACGCGCGAATTTCATCGTAAGGCACGTCCAAGCGCCGGCCTTGGCAGTGGCGGACCGGGAGCATCCCGGGAAAGGTTGGTTCTGAACCCCATCCGACTCCCATCAGCCCCGACAAAGCGTCTGCCCTTACCCCGCGATGCCCTACAATCGCCAGTACGCCCAGATCAGTCGCCAACAGGGCAAGCCTGGGCAGCATCAATATCCAAACAAAAGGAACAGGAGCATGCCTGACCGCGTTTACAAGCTGCTTGAAGTCGTCGGCACGTCGAGCACCGGAACCGATGACGCCATTCGCAACGCCATCACAACGGCCGCCAAGACGGTCCGGCACATCGACTGGTTTCGGGTCGTCGAAACCCGCGGCCACGTGGTGGACGGCAAGGTTGCCCACTTCCAAGTCACGCTGAAGATCGGCTTCCGCCTGGAAAGCGACTGACGCCTGGCCGCGATCGGCGCTGAGGCGGTCGTCCCTGACCCGAGTCTGCAGTCGTCGGTCCATCGAGCCGCTCCCTTCCGGTCTCCCCAAGCCTTTGCCGGATTTCGGAAATTGCCTACGCAATCCCGGGCGCTTTCCACGGGCAACTGTCTTGTGTCCCGGCGGCGCCCTGCTAGCTTATAGGGTGTTTCCCTGAGGTTCGTCGAAGGCGGGCCTCAGGCGACTTACAAGACTTTGTTATCACAAGCGGGAGGGACGACCGTGAAAGCCGAGCTATTGCACCGATCGTTTGTCTTGTCGTTACTGCTATTCGTGCTGACCGCCCCCTTGCAGTCGCTCCGGGCGCAGGTCCAGCGGGTCGGTTTCGAGGGTCATGGAAATTATCTGCTGATCGAGGTGCTGGACGACGATCTGGTCCACTTCGAGTACGGCCATGGTGCCCTGCCCGGGACAGATACGCCTATTGCAACCTCGGACATGGTCTGCAAACCGGACGGAGGACTGCCCGCGCCCGTATGCCCGGCGGCCTTCGACGGCGCGAAGGCCTTTTCCGACCAGGGTCACGGTGTCGTGGAGACCAGTGACCTGCGCCTAAATGTAGACACCACCACGTTGGCGGTGTCGGTCTTCGACAGGACCAAGAACAACGTCCTGCTCACAACGTTACGCGCCGAGAACCTGGACCAGGACTGGAAATCCCTGGTGGGCACCCGCGGGCCCAATCTCGACGTCTACGGCCTCGGCCAGCAGTTCGTCAACCCGGGCAGCACCGACATCGACTGGGACGGCAGGGTGCGCGAGGGGGACGCCTTCGGCAACGTCATGGCCGGCTTCAACGGGGGCGCCGACGGCAACACCCAGTTCCCGGTCATGTACGCCGTCGACGGGGCCAGCTTCAATAACTACGCCCTGTTTTTGGATAACAAGTACAAGCAGCGCTGGGACTTTACCAGCCCGTCCCAGTGGAAGGTGGATATGGCGCGCGGGGCGTTGCGCTTCTACCTCATGAGCGGCCCCGACCTGCTCGATCTGCGCAAGGACTTCATGGAACTGGCGGGACACCCCCTGGTGCCGCCGAGAAAGATGTTCGGTCTCTGGGTCTCCGAGTACGGCTACGACGACTGGGGCGAGCTGGAGGACAAGCTGCGCACCCTGCGCGAGAACAACTTCCCCCTGGACGGCTTCGTGCTGGACCTGCAATGGTTTGGCGGCATTAATCCCGGGTCGGACGACACGCGTATGGGCACCCTCACCTTCGACCCCGTGCACTTCCCGGACGCCCCTGCCAAGATCGCCGCCTATCGCGACCAGGATTGCCTCGGCATCATGCTGATCGAGGAGGCATACGTGGGCCGCGCCCTGCCCGAGCACGCCGACCTGGCCGGGCGCGGCTGCCTGGTGCCGGACCACCCGGGCGGCACCAGTCCGGACTACATCACCGTCAATCCCTGGTGGGGCAAGGGCGGCATGATCGACTACACGAGCGACGCCTGCGGCGCCTATTGGCACGATACCAAGCGCCAACCCCTGATCGACCTGGGGGTGATCGGACACTGGACCGACCTGGGCGAGCCGGAGATGTTCAACCCAGGCAGCGGCTTCTCGCTGGGCGACCACGCGGACGGTCACAACGTCTTCAATCTGCGCTGGTTGCGCAGCATCAACGCCGGTTATGCCCGCAACGGAGTGGAGCAGCGGCCGTTCATGATGTCGCGCTCCGGCACCGCCGGCATCCAGCGCTTCGGCGCCGCCATGTGGTCGGGCGACATCGGCTCCAAGCTGGACAATCTCGACTCGCATGCCGCCAACCAGAAGCACATGTCCTTCTCGGGCATCGACTACTACGGCTCGGACATCGGCGGCTTCCACCGCGGCGACATCCAGAACGACCCCCAGCGCAAGAACCGCATGTACACCGAGTGGCTCGCCGCCAGCAGCCTGCTCGACATCCCCGCCCGTCCCCACACCGAGAACCTTTGCAACTGCAAGCAGACTGCGCCGGACCGCATCGGCGACCTGGGCTCCAACCTGGAGAACGTCCGCCTGCGCTACCGCCTGATCCCCTATCTGTACTCGCTCGCCCACCGCGCCTATCTGGAGGGTGAGCCCCTCATGCCGCCGCTCGCCATGCGCTATCAGGACGACCCCAACGTGCGCAACCGGGGCCAAGAGAAGCTGATCGGGCGCGAACTGCTCACCGCGGTGACCGCGGGCCAGAACATCGACCGGGGCGACGTCTACCTGCCCGCTGGGACCTGGATCGACTGGTACAGCAACGAGCGGGTGACCAGTCCCGGCATGCTGCGGCCGGTGCCGCTGTACCGGGACGGCCTGTTCCGGCTGCCGCTCTTCGCCCGCGCCGGGGCGCTCATTCCCATGGCCGTGGTGGACGAGCAGACCATGTGCAGCCAGGGTCGGCGCAAGGACGGCAGCCGGCGCGACGACCTGGTGGTCAAGGTCTTCGACTTCGGCCCCGAGGTCGGACAGCAGCGCAGCTTCACGCTCTACGAGGACGACGGACGCACCATCGCCTACCAGCAAGGCGCCGTGCGGACGACCGGCCTCACCAACACCGTGCTCGCCCCCGAGTCCGGCTCCGAGGAGACCCACCGGGTCCGGGTGGAGATAGCGCCGGCCCAGGGGACGTACGCGGGGGCACCGGACAGTCGCGTCAACCTCGTCCGGCTGGTGACCGATGGCCACGCGCTAGGGGCCAGCCTCAACGGCCAGCCCCTGGCCGCTCAGACCAACCTGGCCGCCTTCGACGCAGCCCCTTCGGGCTGGATCGGGCTGGGCAACGGCGAGGTCCTCGCCAAGTCCGCGCCCATGGCGGTGGCGGATGCCAAGACCTTCGTCATCCAGATCGGCGAGCCGACCTGCACCAGCACCAACCATTACGTTGCCGTGCCCGGTGCCGGCAACGGTTGGAACCCGGCCGATCCCGACCGGCGGCTGACCAGCTGTGAGGGCCGCGTCTGGAGCGGCGAGATCACCCTGTGCAACGAGGAGCACAAATTCGCCGCCAACGGCGGCTGGGCCGTGAACTGGGGCTGCGACGGCAAGCAGGACGGAGCCAACTGTCCGCCGCGCGAGCCGGGCATCTACCGGGTGAGCTTCGACGAGACCGCGCCCGCCTCATCGGTCTTCGAGCGCATCGGCGAGGCGGCGGCCTGTGCCGGCGGCTCCTCGCTCTTCGTCTGCGAGAACGGCGATACGAGCTGGGGCACCAGCGTCTACGTGGTCGGCAACCGGGAGCGGCTCGGGAACTGGGACCCCAAGCATGCCCAGATCCTGGTTGCCGACGGCCCCTACCCCAAGTGGACCGGCTACATCGATGACCTGCCGGCGGACGGCGACATCGAGTGGAAGTGCATCAAGCGCCTGGAAGGCGCAGACCGGCGGGTCATCCAGTGGGAGCCTGGCCCGAACAACCGCTTCGACCCCGCGAGCGCCGCTCAGATCGGCGACTTCCACGGCAATTGATCGTGACTCGACGACTGCATGGCAGGGATGCCGTCAGGGCCAAGGAAGTGCCCCATGCCCAGCCGAGCCCGCCCGGGCGCAGGGGACTTCGCGCAGCCGCTCCGCTGCTCCAGCTGCCGGCACGAAGCACTCGATGAAACCATCGCTGCCAAGGAAGACTTGATGACGAAGATCGCCCCCGGTGCTCTCTTGGCCCACGCCCTCCGCCAGCCAATGCTCTGGCCCCAGGCTTCGGCCCCGCCGGCCTTTCCCTTGGTGGGACAGCCTCCGGCGCAGAAGATGGACCAGCGAGGACGCGCATCCGCAGCATGGTGTCTAATGCGGGCCCAGCCGGACGGGATGGTGCTGTCGCGGCCGCGCGGCCACGAGACTTGCTATCACCCCATTAAACCTCCGTCTGGCTTGTGGGGAAGTCGCCGATCGGGGTACCCACTCAGGCGCCTACGGTCCCAAGACCCGGGAGGCTCTTGGCGACCAAGGGCTCTGCGACAGGAAGGGGGGACCTCGAGCGTGAGCACCTGGCACGGATTTAGAGACAGGGCTTTTTGCACGGACTTCAGCTGCCCAGCTTCCCCGTGCCTGCTGGTCGCGAAGAGTCGTTTCACTCGCCCCGCAATACCCCGCCGCTCAGCCCTCGCTGTCGCGGGTCCATCGGCCAGCCCACCATCACCCAATAGGCGCCGGCGACATCGTTTGCCGCAAATCCCTCTTCGCGGATTATCCCCGAGCAACGCATTCAGTGGGCTGATCGCGCCGCTGCCTCTCCGCTGG
>JARRNE010000081.1:0-7459 GCA_037385305.1 Chromatiaceae bacterium
GTAGCAACGCCAACGCGGCGGAGTGTGGGCAAAGGCTGAATGAGTGGGGACAAGCCGGGGACAACTCCAGCCGCGAACGGACCTAACACATTGATGCACCGGGGAGTTGTCCCCGACTTGCCCCCACGGTCGCTCGCGACATTCAGGCTTTGTCCACACGGAGTCCGCCTCCACCAGCCGTGAGGCCAGTCCGCACATCGGCCTCAGAGGCGTCGGTTGGACGCCGAAGGGACCAACGCAACCTGACCTCTTGCTCTCGCTGTCCGAGCTTGGTGAGCATCGAAACGATCCGAGTCGGCATTGCCTTACCCTGTGCGTTTTGAGCAGCAGCCAGTCCTTCGCAGGCTTCGCGACAGTCCTGAATCGATGCGCATTCCAACGCCGAACCGCGAGCGATCTCGAAGAAGCGGCGCCGATGGGCATTGGTCCCCAAGCCCTCTTCGCCCGGCATAACCAGCGCCACATCTACAACCCCAGCCTACTGTTGAGGGCCTGGGGGCGCACGCTGGAACGGAAATGGCTCTCGGCGGTCCAACCGTGCCGGCGGGGCGACCCGGCCGGAATGCAGATGCCGCGTGCCCCGCCTATTTGTTCCTCCCTTGGGCCGGCGGCGCGTGCCTCGATCCGCAGCCGCCAGGGTGTGAGCTTTGCCGGCATCGTCGGTACGGGCCCGCTGTCCTAATAGGATGCGGCGGCTCGTGGGATACTACTGGATTCGATGGGCCGGTGCCCCGGGGCCGGATCCTTGTCCCCAGCACATGCAGTGCATTCCGTCGGAGGTCGATGCTGCGACACCCGGCTTCCGGCGCGAGGCGGCGCCCGCAAGGCGTCCGGCGCACCTTCGCCGTCGGCTGAGCCGGCGCGGGCATCGGCCGATTAACGGTCGCATGACGATAAGGAGCAAGAACCTGAGCAGCGCCATCAAGCGGGGCCTCAAGGGCCTGCCTGCCGCCAGTCTGGCCCTGCTCGCTGCGGGCTGTGCGGTGGGTCCGAATTTCGTCCGACCGGCGGCACCGTCGGTCCGCCGCTATACCGAGCAGCCCCTGCCCGCATCCACCGCCAGCGCCGACGTTGCCGGGGGAAATGCCCAGCGCTTCCTGATCGGTGCCGACATCCCGGCGCAGTGGTGGCGGCTCTTTCGGTCGAAGCCCCTCGACGCCCTCATCGAGGAGGCGCTGGCATCGAGTCCGACGCTCCGGGCGGCCCAGGCGGCCCTTACGAGGGCAAAGGAGAGCTATCTGGCCAGCGTCGGCAGCTTCTTCCCGTCCCTCAGCGGCAACCTCCAGGCACAGCGTCAGAAGAGCTCCGGTGCCCTGAGCGGGACCCCGCGGGCCCCGGGGGCCGTTTACAACCTGTACTACGCCCAGGCGCAGGTCTCCTAGGTGGTCGACGTATTCGGTGGGGTACGCCGGCAGGTGGAGCAGTCGGGCGCGGCGGTCGATTACCAGCGAGAAGAGCTGGAGGCGGCGTATCTGACCCTGACCGCCAACGTTGTCACCACGACCGTAAACATCGCCTCCCTGACCTCCCAACTGCAGGCGGCACAGGAGATCGCGGACGTGGATGCGAAGATCGTCGAGATCGTGCGGCGGCAGGTGGCAGTCGGCGCCGCCGCGCCCCCCGAGCTGCTCCAGCAACAGGCTCAGCTGGCGCAGGCACAGGCAGCGATCCCGCCACTGCGCAAGCAGATCGACCAGGCCCAAAACCTGCTCGCCGCCCTGACCGGAAGATTCCCGAGCCAAAGTCCGCCGGTCGATATTTCGCTGGACGATCTGCGGCTGCCGTCGGATCTGCCCCTCTCGGTGCCGTCGAGGCTGGTGGAGCAGCGGCCCGACGTGCGGGCCGCAACCGCTCAGCTGCACGAGGCGAGCGCTGCCATCGGTGTGGCCACGGCAAATATGCTTCCGCAGATCACCCTAACTGCCGATATCGGAACGGCGGCGAGCACAACCGGAGCGCTGTTCTCGACCGGCAACGGCGTTTGGTCCATCGCCGGCGGGCTGCTTCAGCCGATCTTCAAGGGAGGCACCCTGCTGCACGAGAAGCGGGCCGCGGTCGCCGCCTACGAGCAAGCAGCGGCCCAGTATCGAAGCACGGTGCTCACCGCCTTTCAGAACGTCGCCGACGCCCTGCGGGCGCTGACCAACGATGCTGACGCGCTGAAGGCCCAGCGCAAGGCAGAGCGCACCGCCCGCCACAGCCTGGACATCAGCGAGCGGCAGTATGCGATCGGGGCGATCGCCTATCCGACCCTGCTGCAGGCGGTGCTGACCTATCAGCAGGCGCGGTCGGCCCTGGCCGAGGCCCGGGGTGCCCGCTTCGCGGACACGGCGGCGCTCTTCCAGGCCCTCGGCGGTGGCTGGTGGAACCGGCCGCCAATGCTTGCGGGCAGCTCGCAGGCATCCGCCGAAGGGCAAAAGGTCGCGACCGCCGCCCAGCTAAAGACCGGGGCAACCGAATGACGAAACGTTTCCTCATCATGCTGGCGATCGTGGCGGTGGTGCTTGGGGCCGTGTTCGGCTATGGCGCCTTCCGCTCCATGATCCTCAAGAAGATCATGGCCTCGATCGGCAATGTCCCCCAGACCGTGTCGGCGACCCAGGCCGAGTACTCACAATGGCAGCCGAAGATCACGGCGGTGGGTAGCCTGCGTGCCGAGCGCGGGGCGGACCTGGCCTCACAGGTCGCGGGGCTGGTCACCGCGATTCACTTCAAGTCCGGGGAGGAAGTGCAAGCGGGGGCGCCGCTGGTCGACCTGTATGCGGACGATCTGATCGCGCAGCTGCATTCCCTGGAGGCGCAGGCGAAGCTGGCCCAGATCAACTACGAGCGCGACAAGAAGCAGCTTGCTGCCAAGGCGATCAGCACGGCCCAGATCGATACGGATCGGCAGAACCTGAAGGCGGCTCTGGCTCAGGTGGAGCAGCAGCGCGCCGTGATCGCAAAGGACCGCATCGCCGCAACCTTCGCCGGCCGTCTGGGTATCCGCCAGGTGGACCTGGGCCAGTACTTGAGCGCCGGTACGACCATCGTTACCCTGCAGGCCCTCCATCCGATCTACGTCGACTTCTACGTTCCGCAGCAGCAGCTCCGGATCCTCCGCGTAGGCCTCGAGGTCACCGCCCGCACCAACACGTACCCGGGCAAGACCTTTGCTGGCAGGCTCACCGCCATGAACAGCCAGGTTGATCCCAACACCCGCAACGTTCTGGCGAGAGCCGAGCTGCAGAATCCGGAGCATCTGCTGCTGCCGGGCATGTATGCCACGGTGGATGTGGCCTCCGGGGTGCCCGAGCGTTACCTGACCCTGCCGCAGACGGCGATCGTCTACAACCCCTATGGGGACACCGTCTATCTGGTGGATAAGCAGCAGCAGAAGGGGAAACAGGTGCTGGTGGCAAGGCAGAAGTTCGTCACCGTCGGTCCGACCCGCGGCGACCAGATCGCGGTTCTCGAGGGCATCAAGGAGGGTGACCGGGTGGTGACCTCGGGCCAGATCAAGCTGCGCAACGGCTCGCTGCTGGAGATCAACAACTCGGTGGTGCCAAGCGAACAGGCGCGCCCGACCATCACCGAGAATCAGTGAGTCCTCGGTCGTCCGCCTCGATCATCCCATGAAATTCACCGACATCTTCATCCACCGGCCGGTGCTGGCGACAGTCATCAGCCTGCTGATCCTGGTGCTCGGCCTGCGCTCCCTGGCCACCTTGCCCGTATTCGAATTCCCGAAGACCGAGAACGCGGTGGTGACTGTGCAGACCGTTTACTACGGCGCGGACGCGGAGACGGTGGCCGGCTTCATTACCACGCCACTGGAGAATGCCATCGCACAGTCCGACGGCATCGACTACATGACCTCCCAGAGCATGACCGGGACCAGTACGATCACGGTCAACCTGCGGCTGAACTACGATGCGGACTCGGCGCTCACCCAGATCAACACCAAGGTCAGCTCGGTGCTCAACCAGCTGCCCCCCCAGTCACAGAATCCGACCCTTTCCGTGAAGATCGGGGAGACCATCGACGCGATGTATCTGGGCTTCAACAGCGATGTGCTGCAGCCCAACCAGATCACGGATTACCTCACGCGGGTGGTGCAGCCCAAGCTGCAAGCGGTCCCCGGGGTGCAGACCGCGGAGATCCTGGGTGCGAAGAACTTCGCGCTGCGCGCCTGGCTCGACCCGGTGAAGCTCGCCGCCTACGGTCTGACCGCCTCCGATGTGTATCAGGCGCTCGCGAGCAATAACTATATTTCGGGGCTCGGGAATACCAAGGGCCAGATGGTCCAGATCCCGTTGGCCTCGGCCACTGACCTGCACTCGCTGGACGGGTTCCGCGATCTGGTCGTCAAGCGGTCGAAAGGGGCGCTGGTGCACCTGGACGATGTAGCCGAGGTCACCCTGGGTGCGGACACCTACGACACCGCGGTCCAGTTCGACGGCAAGCAGGCGGTCTACATCGGCATCCAGATCGCGCCGACCGCCAACCTGCTCGACGTCATCGCGGGCGTGCGCCATGTATTCCCGGACATTCAGGCGCAGCTGCCCGAAGGGCTGGGCGGGCGCATCGTCTATGACTCCTCCAAGTTCGTCAGCGCCTCCATCAACGAGGTCGTGTTCACCCTGGTGGAGGCGCTGCTGATCGTCATCCTAGTGATCTTCGCGTTCCTCGGTGCCCCCCGCTCGGTGCTGATTCCCACGGTCGCGATCCCGTTGTCCCTGATCGGGGCCTTCGCGGTGATGCTGCTCTTCGGCTTCTCCATCAACCTCCTGACGCTGCTCGCGCTCGTGCTGGCGATCGGCCTGGTGGTGGACGACGCGATCATCGTGGTGGAGAACTTCAGCCGCCACCTGGAAGCGGGAATGCGCCCGCTGCCGGCGGCTCTCGTCGCCGCTCAGGAGCTTGGGGGCCCCATCATCGCGATGACCGTGGTCCTGGTGGCGGTCTACGTGCCGATCGGTTTTCAGGGCGGCCTGACGGGGGCCCTGTTTACCGAGTTTGCGTTCACCCTGGTGGGGGCGGTCACGGTCTCGGCGATCGTGGCGCTCACACTCTCGCCCATGATGTGCTCTCGTTTCCTGCGGCCGCATGAGGAGCTGAGCGGCTGGGAGCTCCGGCTCATCGAGCTCATCGAGCGGGGCTTCAGCTGGCTGCACCGGCGCTATGCACGCATGCTGCACGGGTCGCTGGACACGCCCCAGGTGACCTGGACCTTTGCCCTGATCGTGCTGGCCAGCATCTATTTCCTTTACAGCGGCTCGAAGAGCGAGCTCGCCCCCCAGGAGGACCAGGGGGTCATCATCGCCATGTCCACCGCGGCGCCGGACGCGACTCTGCAGCAGCGTCAGCTGTATGCGCACCAGGTGTACGAGGTGATGGCCCGGCACCCGGAGACGGACCACGTGTTCCAGCTCGACATGCCGGGGCAGTCGATCGCGGGCATGGTGCTCAAGCCCTGGGATCAACGCAAGCTGACGACGATGCAGCTGCAGCCTGTCGTGCAGAAGGAGCTGAGCGGGATCGCAGGCCTGCGCACGGTGGCATTCCAGCCACCCCCCTTGCCGGGTGCGCGGGGGCTGCCGATCCAGTTCGTGATCGGCACCACCGAGCCCTTCTCCCGTTTGAACCAGGTGGCGCAGCAGTTCTACCACACCGCACCCAAGAGCGGCCTCTTCGCCTTCCTGGACGACGATCTCAAGTACGACCAACCCCAGGCGAACGTGAGCTTCGACCGAGACCAGGCCGCCCAGCTGGGGCTGACCATGCAGGACGTGGGCGGCTCGCTGGCGGCGATGCTCGGCGGGGGCTACGTCAACTACTTCAGTCTCGCGGGACGCTCCTACAAGGTGATCCCCCAGGTGCAGCAGCGCAGCCGCCTGAACGTCGATCAGCTGCGCGACTATTACATCCGCACCACGGGCGGTACGGTCGTGCCCCTCTCGACGATCGCCAAGATCGAGATGACAACGGTGCCGGAGTCCCTGAACCACTTCCAGCAGCTCAACGCGGCAACCATCCAGGGCGTGCCCTCAACCGGCGTGACCACGGGCCAGGCGCTCGCGCATCTGCAGGACCTGGCGCAGCGCACCCTTCCCGCGGGCTACTCGGTGGACTACGGGGGCCAGCTGCGGCAGTTCGTGCAGGAGTCGAGCGGCTTCCTGGTGACCTTCGGCTTTGCGCTGATCATCATCTTCCTGTCCCTGGCTGCGCTCTTCGAGAGCTTCCGCGACCCCATCATCATTTTGGTGTCCGTGCCCATGTCCATTGCCGGGGCGCTGCTCTTCATCTACCTGGGCGTGGGGGGCGCGGACCTCAACATCTACACCGAGGTGGGGCTGGTCACCCTGATGGGCCTGATCAGCAAGCACGGCATCCTGATCGTCGAGTTTGCCAACAACCTGCAGAAGGAGGGCAAGGCCAAGCGCGAGGCGATCGAAGAGGCCGCAGGCATCCGGCTGCGGCCGATCCTGATGACGACCGCGGCCATGGTGCTCGGCGTTGTGCCCCTGATCACCGCCAGCGGTGCCGGTGCCGTGTCCCGCTTCAACATGGGCCTGGTGATTGCCTCGGGTCTGGCGATCGGTACCTTGTTCACCCTGTTCGTCGTGCCCGCGGTCTACCTCCTGATCGCAGAAGACCACGGCAAACGCCGTGCACTGGAGGCGGCGGAGCCGGGGGTGGTCTGACGTGTTGTTGCCAACAGCGTTTCGTCAGGAATCTCTGAGATTGCTCCACCTCACCACCGCCCATCCCACCCAGGATGCGGCACCGTCCGGCAGTTGGCGGAAAGGTCCAAAACGACCCAGAGCGGACGCCCGGCGCCGAAGATCCAATCGGGTGCTACCGCCACGAAGCACGTGTCGATCCTCGCCTCGCCTTTACGCCATGCCATTACCCATAAGTCGGTCAGCTCCGCCAGATCAGCGGGTTACGAGGGCGCCGTTCACGCCGTTGCGTCAAGGCGCGCCACGCTGGATCAGACACTTGCGCCACATCGCGACTCGGGCTGGCGGACTTATGGGTAATCGCATGGCCTTTACGCAAGCCCAATCAGAACTCGTTGCTGGGGCGAGCAGCGTCCACCTGCCGATACGCAGCACACACGGGATTCATTGCCACGCTAAATGTACCGTCCAGGTTCGCGCGTACTTGCACGTGCCCCATTCTCTCGTTTATGACGCATCGACTATTGGTGCGTCTCAGAATGCGATCAGTAAGCGGATCCCTTCTGGTTTTCGATTTCGGCGTGGGATTGCGTGTAACGATGAAGGAACTTGCCAACTGGGTAATGCGCTGTACGTCGCTCTCTTTCGGCAGGCGACTGTTTGCATGAGACGTCGTCATCGCAAGTGGCAGGGGAGTTAACATTTTGTCCCATACTCCTTGATGGTGTCCTGAAATACTGCCATGGTGTGCAACCTTGTACACGCTCGCCTTGGCCAGACTTAACTCGCTACAG